>CAZITS010000084.1:4834-12110 GCA_964542185.1 uncultured Pirellulaceae bacterium | reverse complement strand
GTGATCGTCATGAACTGGGCCGCGAATTCGGCGCCGCCCGTGTTGCGGTAACAGGCTGCCCGGTCCGTATCGAGTGTGGCGGGAGCAAACGGCATAAATTCCGTTCTCCCCAACTGTTCGTTGAGCCACTGGTTCACGCCCGGGTCCTGCGCCGGGTAGAGGATGGAACGATTACCCAGGGCCCGCGGACCGTATTCCAGGCGGCCCGCAAACCGGGCTACTACACAATTCTCCGCCAGTAAACGGGCAATCTCCTCTTCGATCGAATCAGGTCGTTCCCAAGAAAGCTGCGCGTCGGCTAAGGCCCGTTCCATCTCCGCAACGCTGTACTCTGGCCCCAGAAACACACTCTCCAGGCGTTCGGTACGTTGACCGCACTCCCAGGTCTGGAGCAGCGCAGCGCCCGTGGCGCAGCCGCCGTCCCCCATGTTGGGATGAATGTAGATGTGTTCCACACCCGAGACCTCATGGATCCGCTGGTTCATCTTCACATTGGCGGTCACCCCGCCGGAGAGGACCACCGTATCGACGCCCGTCTGCTCGACAAAATGCGCCACTTGACGTGCCACGGTCTCCTCCAATACACGCTGGTAGGCAGCGGCCACATCGATCTTGGGAAACCGGGTGGCCAAATAGCGTGCCAGGTAGAGATTGGAGCTGCGGCGGATACGGAACGTCCCCCTGTCCCACTCCAATTGGGCCCGCAACACATCGCCCAGGACGTCAGGGTCACCGTAGGCGGCCAGACCCACAATCTTGCCGGCATGGCGGTCAGGTACGTACCCCAGACCCCAGGTCACCGCCTCGTACATGGCCCCCAGTGAATAGGGAGTTTCCACTTCCGCCAGGCGTTTCCGTCCCTGCCGGTCTGCCAGACTGACGGTGGCCGACAAACCGGAGCCATAGGCATCCACCGTGAAGACCAGGGCACGTTCAAAGCCACTGCAATAAAAGGCATTGGCCACATGCGTCTCATGGTGATCAAAGCGCCGTAATTTGTCTTCCAGGCCCAATGCAGAGAGACCCGCCAGCAAGGCTTGCTGATCGCGGCGATGCCCTCGCGCTGCCTGCCGTAACCAACGGTCAAAAAACAACCGATTGGTCCATGCACCCAGTCGCCCTTCCCGGGCGGCAATCGCATAGAGCCAGCGTTTCCAGCCTGCGCGTTGGACGACTTCCGCCGGATCTGCCAGGCCCGCGATTGGTGTGTGGTGGGGCCTGCGGCGCGTTTCTGCCGCTTGCAGCAGCGCCGGAAGTGCGGTGGAAGTAACTTGCCGGTTGCCGTCAAAATGCCGGTTGAAGTCAAAATCGCGCTGACGATTGCGCCGCATCAGTTGCGTTTCCCGTTGCCAGTCCCAAAACGCATAGGCCACGTAATCGAGATCGGCCGCCGTAATCCCGGCGTGCGTCAGCGCCTGCTCAATGGCACGGTGGGGAAATCCGGCGTGCATTTTCTGGCGGCTAAGTCGCTCTTCGGCAATCGCAAAGACGATCTCACCATCAACCATCAAGCTGACGGTCGCGTCTTTGTCGAGTGGAGAAATGCCGAGTACGATCATCGCGTGGCGCAACTTTCCCAGCGCATGACAACATCCTTGAAGTCCTGCGGTTCGTAACCGACAGGGTACGCACGATGCCGGTTCATTCTCTGCCGGTTCATTTGCGGGCTCTGCACTCCTGCACCTCCGCCGACGTCCATACCTGTGATAACTGCTGCATGGTTACTGGCTGCGCTCCCAACTCGAGCGCGTGCTGTAGTGTACGTCGTAAGCGTTCCAACAGCACCTCCAATTCGGCTTCGGTCCGCACATAGGGAGTATTTCCCGGTTCTACGGAAGGGCTGTGCAAGGTGACGTTCAAAGTCGAACTGCCTTCCCGGTGCAAGCAGTCCACCAGGCGCAACAGATCCCCTGTGGCAAACCCCTCGGGCGACAAGACCACACGCCGCAACATCCCAGTACGCCAGAGAATCCCGCGCAGGCGCAGGAGTCGCAAGTGGGATCGCGATGCCAGGCGGTAGACGCCGGAGGACCAGGCAAAGGGCCGCCGCGTGAACCCGGCTGTACAGGGCACTTCCAGCAGCGACGTGGAACGCCGCTCGCGCAACCGCTGACCATCTTCCCCCAGCCAAAACGGCTGACTGCCATAGCGTGAAAAATCGGGACCCGCATCCTCGCGCATGTCGGTATACGCCAGGACACTTGTATCGACGCAATAACCCAGCTCCTGGAGCGTCGGCAATAGTCGAAAATCCAATCCGTACCGACCCGCCTTGAAGGTCTTGGGCTGCACCCGCAGATTCTGCTCGATCGCCTCGGTCAGCTGCACCAGTTTTTGTTGTTGCAGTGCCAGCGGCAAGTTACAGAGATAGCTGTGGGGCGCAGAGATCACCTCTTCCAGGGGAGGGTTCACCCAGGGGTGTAAATGCGCGCCGACTTCACAACGCCCCTGCTCAAGTAATGCGCGCAGCACCCGTACGCTAGACGGGGTCGTGGCCACCGGATAATCAACCACATAGGTCGGCCGTACATCGAGTGCGTCAAACAAACGCTGCAGACGAGGCAATTGCTCGATGGCCCGGACCGACTGATGCTGGGACGAAAAAGGCTGCTGCCAGTCAAACTCCTCTTCGGTGTCAATCGTCACAAGCAGGTGCAAAGTACCACTTCCTGAAGTGCCTGGCCAAACCAATATCGTTTTGAGCCCAAGACTGCCGCGGGGTTGATATAGCGGGAATCGGGCTGGCAGTGGTGTATCGTATCACTCCGGCAATTCGACCGCACGACAACTCCAGCCCCTGAATTCCGGATCCTGGCGCAAGAGTCGTTCCCAGGAACGGCTCCGTGTAACCCTGGACACGCACATGGTACGATGCAGACGGTTTCTATCTACCAGAGCCGGTCGGAGGCTCTCCTGGGGCAATATTTTCTACGTAATTTTCTACCCGAATTTCCGCCCGCAAACTGTAATCTACGGCCGATCAAGCAATTTGTCTGGTGACCAGACGCCCCAGACATCCGAGTGGCTAACGCAAACCTTCATCTCGATCCACTAGAAAGCACGATTCTGGACAAGATGACGACACCCACTTCACCGGATATCCGCTTGCTGCACGGTCTGTCTGTTCCCCTCCGCGATGGTGTGCGGTTGTCAGCAGATGTTTACTTGCCCGCGGCAGCTGGCCCTTTCCCCACGATCGTCACACGGACTCCCTATGAAAGTGGACGCGATGTGTTCATTGAACTGGGTGTCTGGTGGGCTGAACGAGGCTATGCCTTCGCGGTACAAGATTGCCGTGGACGTTTCGAATCCGAAGGGACGTTTCATGCCTACTTCCCCGATATCGAGGATGGCTACGACACACTGGCGTGGCTCTCCACACAACCGTGGTGCAATGGCCACATCGGCAGCTGGGGGCGCAGTTACGGTGCGCTGACCCAGTGGCTCACCGCGCCGCTGCAGAGCCCCCATCTGGCCTGCATGGCACCTCACGTGATTTGCGACGATTTCTTCAGCGACTGCCATTACATCGGCGGGGCCTTCCAGTTACTGCTTTCGCTGGGAGCGGCCACCATCTGGGAAACGAACCTGGCAACCGTGGCCGGGAGTCAGTCGCGCCGCTTGTTTCAGAATCGAAAATTCTGGGACCATCTCCCGCTCATCGATCTCGACGAACGGGCGATCGGGAGAAAAATCCCCTACTGGCGTGAGTGGCTCGAGCACCCGACGTACGATGCCTACTGGGAACGCTGCAATACCATGCACCGACACAACCGGATCGCGGCCCCCGCCTTCCAACAGTGTGGCTGGTTCGATCCCTATACGGCCGCCGGTTTTCGCAATTACAACGGCATGGTGGAAAACGGGGCGACGCCTGCGGCCCGCGGGCAACAACGGATGCTGGTCGGCCCCTGGTCCCACGAAGTCCCCGATAGTACCCGCATGGGGGATCTCGACTTCGGCGCGGATTCGCTGTTGGACATCCGCGAATACGAACGGCGCTGGTTTGACTGGCAACTCAAAGGCGTGTCAGGAGGAATCGCCGACGAACCACCGATCCGACTGTTCGTCGGCGGCGTCAACCAGTGGCGATTCGAGCACGAATGGCCGCTGTCCAGAACGCGGTACGATACGTTCTATCTGCACAGTGGGGGCCGTGCCAATTCGGTGACCGGTGACGGTAGCCTGTCGACCGAACCGCCCGACAAGGAACCACCGGACCACTTCACTTACGACCCGGCCGAGCCGGTCCCCACCCTGGGTGGTAACCTTTCGGTGCGTCTGATGACCACCCACGCCGAACAGCCACTGGAAGGCGGACCGGTGGACCAGCAGGCCAGCGAGTGTCGCGGGGACGTCCTGGTATACACCTCCGAGGTGCTCAAGCGCGATCTCGAAATCACCGGTCCGATCAGTGTCACCCTGTACGCCGAATCCTCCGCCCGCGATACCGACTTCACCGCCCGCTTGAATGACGTCGATCAACAACACACGTCCCGGGTTATCTCGGAAGGAATACTCCGCGCCCGTTATCGCCATAGCCTGGAATCCACGGAGCTGCTGGAACCCGGCGAAGTCACCGTCTTGACCATCACACTCTGCCCGGCATGTCACGTCTTTCTGGCGGGCCATCGTTTGCGGATCGCCATCAGCAGCAGCAACTTTCCCCGCTTCAGTCGCAACCTGAACACGGGCGAAGATGTGGCCACCGGAACCCGGATGCAATCCGCCAGGCAAACCGTGCTGCACACGCACGCATTCCCCTCACACATCGTTCTGCCCATTATTGAATCTTGAGAACAGACCATGGCTGCCGAGTTCTGTGATCGTGTACGGATCGAGTATGTGCGTGTGCCGATGCGCGACGGAGTGGAAATCTGCGCCAAGGTAACGCGACCCGACGACGCCGGGTGCTTTCCGGCCATCATGGAATACAATCCCTATCGGCGTCTCCGCCAACCGCTGCCGAACTACCGGGATGAATACCCGCCCGCGGTGCCCTACCTCGTCGAGCGTGGTTACGTCGCGGTCCAGTTTGATGCCCGGGGCACGGGCAATTCGTCTGGATGGAACACCGACATCTACAACCTCGAAGAACAACAAGACGCCTGCGAAATGGTCCGCTGGATTGCCGCACAGCCCTGGTGCAGTGGCCAGGTCGGCATGATCGGCAAGTCGTTCAGTGCCGTTGTCCAGTGGCAGGTGGCTGTACAGGCCCCCTCCGCGCTGAAAGCCATCATCGTGCGTTCCGCCAACGACGACGTCTACACCGAGTGGGTCTATCCCGGCGGCTGCCTGCGGCCCTACATGTTCGACAGTTACTCGGGCAACATGAACGCCTGGAATTTCGCCCCGCCCGACCCCGACGTGGTCGGGGACCGCTGGTACGAAATCTGGCAAGAGCGACTCCAGCAGAGCGCGCCCTGGGGCATCGGCTATCTGTCCCATCCGCTGCAAGGACCCTACTGGCAGCAAAGATCGTTGTCGGCAGACTACAAGCGGGTGCAATGTGCCGTGTTTGTCGTCAGCGGCTGGTCCGACTGTTATCCGACCGCGCTGCTGCGCGCGTTTGAACACTTGCAGTGTCCCAAGAAAGCGCTGGTAGGTCCCTGGGGACATTGGTACGGCGAAGAAGCGTTCGCGGTTCCCGGGCCACGGATTGACACCCGGCCGCTCTACCAGCGGTGGTTCGACTATTGGCTCAAGGGAATCGACAACGGGGTCATGGAAGAGCCTCCGGTAACCCTCTTCGTACGGCGTTACAGTCCGCCTGAGGCCCGTATGCCGCTGGAAGAACGGGGCGACTGGCGCCACGAAAACGAGTGGCCGATCGAGCGCACCCAGCCCCGCACGCTTTACCTGACGGCGGCCGGCTTGTCAGAGCAGCCAGCGGGGGAATCTGGTAGTGACGATCTCTGCTATCGGCCGGGTAGCGGCATCGCCTCCGGTATTCACTGGGGGGGTGGGGTACTCCCCTGGGGAATGCCCTTGGACCAGCGACTCGACGCACCGCAGTCCCTGGTCTATACCTCCGAGCCACTACCCGAGGAGCTGGAGATCACCGGCACCCCCCAGGCCAGACTCTACGTTTCCTCTACCGCAACGGTGGCTTATTTTCGCGTCAAACTGATCGATGTGGCGCCCGACGGAACGGCGAAACTCGTACGTTACGGCGGGTTAAACGCCACCCACCGCAACTCGCACGAAACGCCCGCACCGCTCCCACCTGGTGAAGTGGTCCCCCTGGACATTCCGCTCAAGGCCATGTCGTATGTGTTTGCAGCGGGACACCGCCTGCAAATCGCGATTGCCGGGGCCGATTTCCAGAACGCCTGGCCGACACCCCAACCCGCGACCCACACGGTACACCGGGGCGCTGGCCATGCTTCGCAGCTGATCCTTCCCGTGGTTCCTGCGCAAGATACTCCACTCGCCGCCCCCCAGCTGTGCCGACTGCCGCCCGCAGATCCGCAACGGCTCAATGTGCCGGACGCGTACTCAATCACACAGGACCTGGCCGCCCGCACGACCACCGCACGATTGGAGGTCACCACCGGAGACACAGCCAACCAACTCCAATTGAAATCCCGCTTCACCGTAGACGATAACAGACCGGCCGACGCCACCTTGCAGGCAACCGCGCACTATCACCTGCAACGCGATGCGCTGGATATCGAAGTGCATTCGGAAGAATCGACGTCGAGCGACCAGGAGGCGTTCCATCACCAGGTCCACGTCCGGATCCTCCGTGATGGCCAGCCCTGCTTTGAAAAAGACTGGTCGATCTCGGTACCGCGGACCCTGAATTGACCAGGTCGCAGACTGGCTGCCAACCCGGTACGCGACCCACCTGCAGGAACCTGAAGTCATGCTCCCCCAGCGAAACCGACCGTCTCCCCCAACGCATTGCAACCAGATCCTGTGGATCGTCCTGGTGTTCCTTTGGCTCGAACTGGGGCTGACGTTGCGCCCCACTCAGGCGGAACGCCTGATCGGCTACACCGAACTACATACCAATCTCCCCGGTGGAAGACACGCCAACGTACGTACCAGGCGGGCCGCCGTAATGCGGCTCGACGGGACAGACCGACGGCTGGTGGCACCACAACTGGTCGACAAACCGGATGCCTGGACGCAGTTTGCTGGCTGGTCACCCGACGGCCAACAGGCCGTGATCTACCGTGGCTGGCAAGACCCGCACAATGCGCAGTGGGAAGAAGAACACCGGCGTTTCCGCATGCTCCCTGGGAAGTGGGAACTGGATGCGTTCCTGGTC
>CAZITS010000084.1:2204-4734 GCA_964542185.1 uncultured Pirellulaceae bacterium | reverse complement strand
GCCGATAGCCAGTGGTTGCTGTTCGTCAGCGGCGTGCGCGGCAAGAGCAACCCGTATCTTGTCCGGCGAGACGGGACGGGCTTGCGCCAACTGGCAGACCTGGGCGGATATCAGGGCTGGATCCTGTACCTTGACGTGCCTGATTTTCATGAAGGAAGCAGCGATCTTCCCGTCTGGTCGGCCGACGGGAAATCGGTTTTCTACACGGCCCAGACGGACAACAGGGTCGAGTTGTTTCAGATTGCGCTGACAGGCATGCCCAGGCAGCTGACCCACTCAGCACCAGGTTCGCTGCACTACCACCCCACACCCTCCGGCGATGGCCAGTGGCTGGTCTATGGGGGACAACGGCAGGGATTCCGGCAGCTGTTTACGATGCAGCTGGCCGATCGTCAAGAGCGACAGCTGACCCGGCTCCCGGTGGGCCAGGCCGCCATGTGGCCGCACTGGCAACCGCTGGCTCTCTGGGAGACAAAAAACACCGATCAGACCAGGTGAACCACGCGTCCGTCACCTGGATCTGACGTCCCACTACCGCGGGGCGTTACAACTTCAGCGCAAAGATCTTGGCCGACGTCCATTCGATCTGCAGTTGTACTTGCTGGCCTAACCACGGCCGCAAGGATCCGCCGTCGCGCCACACCACCGGCTGGTCGGTCACGTCTGCGCTGATTGGCTCACTGGTCAGCAGCAGCGCATCCTTTGCATCGAGCACACGGACGACCACCGCGCCACCCGCCGCATCAGCCGTGAGCTGCAGCGGCCCTGCCACTTCCAGCGGTGTGGTCCGCAGGCGCGCCGGCTGGCCAGCCCGCTCCGGTTCATAACCGGCAAAACCATCCGGCCGCAGCGTGGCCAGACAGAGGGATCCATCCCGCCAATCAAAATGCTGCGCGTTGCCAGCACCGTAATAGATCCGAATACCCTCTTCCTGGATGATTGGATAACTGGCGTAGACGGTTCCCCAATCGTAGGCGCCGGGCTGAGCCGCGTTGGCGATCAAAGGTGTCCCCGCCTCAACACGATGCCAGTGCACGGTGTCGGCGCTCCAGGCCAGTTCGGTATGCGTCCGATCCTCCTCGGCCCGCAAAATGGCAGGCAGCCCCAGGTAAAGGCCCGCATAACGGATCACCGGCATCGAGTAAGGCTGCGCCGCGCGGCGGTCACTGAGCACTTCCACGGCTTTCGTCCAATAGACAAAATCAGGGCTCTCAGTACGGCCGACGACCCGCTTGCCATCGCGCCACAAGCGGGTAAACCCGACATATTTTTTCAACTCGGGAGACCACAGGGCATTGTTGTGGGTATCCCCGGCGGCATCCACTTCCGGTAATGGCACGTACTGCCCCCAATGGATTCCATCGGCTGAAAAACGGGCGGCCATCCCCTGACCTTTGTGGAACATCTTGTAGCGCCGGGCCGGATCGCGTTCCCGCAGATCTTTGAAAATCCCGGCCCCGTGGCAGGGCTGCGCGACCAGGTTGCTGGGCTGGCCCTTCCAGGGGGAAACCGTCATCAGCGGCTTTTCCCAATGAATGCCATCCTGAGAGACGGCGTACCCCAGGCCTTCCCGCAGGCCCTTGCCACTCTCCCGCCGGACCTGCATGTAGGTACCCGGCTGGCGCTGGTCACGTGGTACATCCGTGGTGGCCGGATCGTAGGTCCAGGTGAAGTACCAGATTTTGTAGCACTGCTCCTCCTGGTCATACAGCACGTTCGGGTAGAGGTTATCGAACCGGGACTCCCATTCGTGTTCTTCTCCAAAGAGTGGATTCTGCGGATGTTTGACCACGCGGCCGACACGCAAGGCACAGTTGTCCGTCTGCGCGACCAGGCGGTGATCGAGTAGCAGGTATTTACGGGCGACCGGCACCACTTGCAGTGCGTCGACCTGCTGGACGTCATCCTGCAGCGCGACATTGTCAAAACCAAAACGGGCCTCCCCGCCCTTGAGTACGTGCAGTGCCACCCGGGAAAACTCGAACGAACCACTGCCATTGCGGTCGGGATTTCGCGGGTTTCCCAAATCGAAGCTACCGTGATTACCGGGATCATCCAGCTGGATGTAACGCATCGTGGCCGTGCTGCGCGCAGGGACCGCGCCGTCAAGACGAACGATGACTTCGACGCGGACATTCCCCTCGGCAATGCCCATGTCGAGCTCACCCGACCAGGTATTGCCACCGCATTTCAGTCGTCGTCCCGTCCAGATTAATGCCAGACTCTCAACACCATCAGCCGACTCGAGCGCCGCACACGACTCGAGCACACCAATGCCCTGCTGCAGATCAACACCGAACACAAAGGTCGTAGACTGCAAGGTCTGACCCAAATCAATGACATTCCCCGTCCACCGGGCCGCGCCACGGTCGCGCCAGCCGCCTCCCGCGGTGTGCCGCTGCCCGAATGCCAGTCCGGTTTGCAACCCACCTGTGCTCCAGCGGGCCGTCTGCGACCGCCAGACCTGCCCGCTGTTGGCCTGCCGGCCTGTCAGCGCAGCAGGCGGCCCGTTGAAATCCTCCTGGAGCAG
>CAZITS010000084.1:0-2104 GCA_964542185.1 uncultured Pirellulaceae bacterium | reverse complement strand
TGGCCCGTCATAACCGTACCCAGAATGACGAGCCAGCCACTCATCCCACCTGCGATGCAGGCTGCTCTCTTCCTCGCACATGCATCCATCGGTCTGCTCTCCCAATCTGCTTCCAGTCCGCCGCCGGCGACAACGGAACCTAGTTTACCTCGACTGGCTCCGTCGCGGGGCAGGGGAGGGACAAACGGCCGCGTACCCAGTAGGCTGTCCCTGGTCCGGAGCAATCGCCCCCAGCGGCAAACCACCAGGCGGCGCGACCCGACCGTCGCCAACGGGCCTGGCGACCGCAGTCCCCGTACCTTCCTCAGACAAGGGCATCCCCATGAAAACCGAAGCCAGCACGATCCGCAGCAGCGCACCCGAAGCGAGTCAAGGTAAGGTTCTGTTAGTCATCGGTGACGCGACCGAGGTCATCGACACCCTCTACCCCTGGATGCGTTTGCAGGAAGCGTCCTACGAGGTCGTCCTGGCCGCCCCGGAAAAGAGAACCTACAGCATGGTCCAACACCAGCGACCGGAAGGCTGGGACATCACCCAGGAATCGCCCGGCTATCTGATCGACGCCGACATTGCCTTTGCGGACGTGCGGCCCGAAGAGTATGCCGGCCTGCTGGTCAGTGGCGGGCGTGCGCCCGAATACCTCCGTTATGATCAACACCTGATCGAGGCCGTTCAGTGGATCGCCGCCGCAGGGCGTCCGCTGGGCTCGGTCTGTCACGGTATTGAGGTGCTGGCAACCGCTGGCGTCATTCAGGGCAAGCAGATTACCACCGTACCCAAATGCCAGTTCGACGCGGAAGTCTGTGGTGCGACCTATGTGGGCGGTCCGGTCGTCGTCGACGGACAACTGGTCACGGCCCGCGGGGCACGGGACGGCTGGCAATGGATGCGAGAGTTTCTCAAATTGCTTGACGGGTGATCTCTGCGACCAGGCCCCGGGCGGTTAGAATTCTGTGCATATCCCGTAACACCAGTCAGCTGCGTGCCACACCTCGTCGCCCGGCGCCTCTTTTTCCCAGGCAAGCAACCCGCCATGAAAATCACTGGATTTGAGATCGAACATTACCAAAGCGATACCATTGCGTACAACTGGCGTGATGGACTGACCGGTGGTACCGGTGGCCCGGCGCGCCAGGCCCTGCTGCGGGTGACCACCGACGCCGACATCGACGGCGTCGTCTGGCTGAGGAACCACGCGATCTCAGCAGACCTGATCGAGCGCTGCATCGCCGGAAATTTTCTCGGTGCCGATCCCCTGATGCGGGAACAACTCTGGTCCCAGATGTGGGAACTGGACCGCCTGGAAGAATTTCCCATGTACGCGCTGGGGTATCTCGATGTGGCGGTCTGGGACATTGCCGCCAAGGCAGCCGGACTGCCTCTCTATAAACTCCTGGGCGGCCACAAATCACGTGCCAAGGCTTACGCCAGCACGGTCACGATGGACTCCATCGACGCCTACCTGCAGCTGGCCGACCGCTGCCTGGACAAAGGCTACAAGGCAATCAAACTGCACGTCTGGGGCCGGCTCCGCGATGACATCCGACTGGTCCGCAAACTGCGTGCGCATGTGGGCGCCGACATCGATCTGATGCTCGATGGTAGCGCCGGATACACGCTGGAAGAATCCATTCGCCTGGGCCGCGCGATGGAAGAATGCGACTACCTGTGGTTGGAAGAACCGATGCGCGAATTCAACCTGTACGCCTACGAGCGCCTCTGCCACACACTCGATATCGCCATTCTGGCCGCCGAATGCACCGACGGCTGCCACTTCAACGCCGCCGAGTGGTTGCGGCATGGCGCCTGTGATCGGCTGCGTACCAGCTGGTTTTTCAAGGGCGGCTTTACGGGCGCGCAAAAAGTGGCCACGCTGGCCGAGTCGTTCCAAGTGGAAGCCGACGTACACGGCTGTGGACCCGCCGCCCTGGCCTTGGTCTGCGGCTTGCCGACGGCAGACTACTACGAATCGCTGGTCCCCGAAGAGGTGCTGCCCGACGCCACTCTGCGCGGCCCGCTGCTCCCCGATGCCGACGGCTGGGTCTATCCGGGTGAAGAAGCGGGCATCGGCTGGGACCCGGACCCGGCCCGGCGGGTCTCTTGA
>CAZITS010000083.1:8270-12156 GCA_964542185.1 uncultured Pirellulaceae bacterium | reverse complement strand
TATCCAATCATGACAGGACATATCACTGGCGCGATTTACTACCAGTCCTTGCGAATCTGGATGAAACGGTGTCCATTCTTTCCACTCCCTATCAAACGCACAACGAGCACAGTGTGAAGACCGACACTGAAGTGAATACTCTCGATCACGCGCCAGCTGCCATCGCGCCAGCTCCGGTTGCAATCCGCCCCAGCAAAATGATCACCAATCTGGCTGTCAACGAACCTGGGCCCCCAGACGGAAACACCACACGCCGCCCACCAGCATTGGCTCATTTATGCCGGCGACTGGTCTCCAAACGCCTCCGCGCCCTGTGCAGTCAGCGACTCGACATTCGAGAAGTGCCTGCTCACGCCTCGCCGCCGGCAGCGAGCGGCTCCCCAAATGAGATTCGTATCCACGATGCGCAGTTTTATCAACGCCTCCTGTTTGGCGGCAGTTTGGGTGCCGCGGAGTCGTATCTGCGGGGTGAATGGAGCAGCAACGACTTGCTTGCGACAATGCGTTTACTGGTGCGGAAAGTACAGGAACTGGAATCTTTGGACCGAGAGTCCGGTCACCTGCAGCGTCCGCTTCGCTGGGCACTCCGCTGGCTGCATCGCAACAACCTCGCAGGGAGCCGGCGCAACATCGCAGCCCATTACGATCTCAGCAATCAGTTCTTTTCCTTGATGCTGGATCCCACCATGACCTACTCGGCGGGGTTGTTTGCTGCGCCGAGCTGCAGTATGGAAGAAGCTTCGCTGGCTAAATACAAGAGAATCTGTGACCACCTGCAACTGACATCGCAAGATCGCCTGCTGGAAATCGGTAGTGGCTGGGGTGGCTTCGCGGTTTACGCGGCCCATCACTACGGTTGCCAGGTCACAACGGCAACAATCTCCCAGGCGCAATACGAGTTCGCTCAGGGACGTATCGCTGAAGCTGGTCTGCAAGACCAAATTGACCTGCGTTTGTGCGACTACCGAAAGTTGTCCGGTCAATACGACAAACTGGTCTCCATCGAGATGATCGAAGCGGTTGGCGAACGTTATCTGCCCCACTATTTTCGTACCTGCTCGCAATTGCTTGCGCGGCACGGCATGATGATGTTGCAGGCAATTGTCATACCGGACATGAGGTACCGCAGCTATTGTCGATCCGTCGATTTCATCCAACGCTATATTTTCCCGGGTGGGTTCCTCCCTTCCTTTTCCGCAATCGGACAAGCGTTACGCGACGAAACTGATTTACGATTAGTTCAATGTGACGATTTTGGCCTGCACTACGCTGAAACTCTCTCGCGTTGGAGAGCCAAATTCTGGCAGAACATCGAGCGAGTACGAGCCCTCGGATTTGACGACCGATTCATCCGCATGTGGCACTACTACCTGTGTTACTGCGAAGCCGGTTTCCGCGAACGCCAGGTCGGGGTATCGCAAATCCTGCTGGAGAAACCGGGGTCTCGGCGCACCTCTCAACTCGATGACCGCTGAGACTGCGCTACAACAACACGACTCTTCGTGAAGTCCGCAGTCATCTCCCGCGCTGTTCAAACAAATAGTGGGAGATAAACCATTCATTACCGTCACGGTAATTGAACAATTCAGCACAGGCCATAAAGAACATCCGCCAACGCTGGACGACAACCTTGGCCTGCTGGGTATCCACCAATGGTTGAAACAGGTCGCACAACTCCTGATAGCGTGCATCAAGATTCTGGAGCCATGCCTCGCAGGTCCGCGCGTAGTGCTGGCCATTTACACGCCAATGGTTGCGAATGCTCAAATCATCTTGAAAATACAACAGCAATGCATCCGATGGCATCATTCCTCCGGTAAAGAAATGCCGGCCCATCCAATTCGTTGCACCTGACGTTTCAAACAGATATGGCGTAGAGCGATGACAAAAAATATGTACAAATAACTTGCCATCCGAGTGCAACCACTTGGAAATAGATCGCAGTAGTTGCTGGTAATTGCGCAGGTGCTCAAACATCTCCAGCGAAACAACCCGGTCAAATTTCTGGTCCGTAGAAAAATCACAGATGTCGGCAGTGATTACATTCAGGTTTGTTAGTTCCTGTTGCTTGCACTGCGACTCGATGTACTCACGCTGCGTTGCCGAATTGGATAACGCTGTCACCTGAGTTGCGGGAAACTCCGCGGCGACCCAAAGTGCCAGCGAGCCCCAACCGCACCCGAGGTCAAGCACGCGCATACCATCCTGAATGTCAGCCCGTTGGCAGGTCGTCTGGAGCATCTCCACTTCCGCGGCAGCCAACTCCGTTGTCGGTTGCGAAAACCAGCAACAGCTGTACTTCAAACGCGGCCCCAGTACCCGCTGAAAAAATGCAGAGGGGACTTGATAGTGCTGCTCATTCGCCGATCCAGTCAGCACAGCCAATGGGCCGTCAGATAGTTCTTCTACGAAGCGAGAAACATAATCCCGTTGTTGCCCCACATCCGCGACATGCTCTTCTCTTAAACGACGAGCCAGTAAACGCCGGATACCCCAACGAATCAGCGCGTCGGGTAACCAACCCTGTTCCGCAAATTGAATCCCATCCATCGCGTCACTTTCCACGACTGTAATTCCACTGCTGACAATGTAGCACTGACGCCGCCGCTGCAAACCCTGTCTGCACAGGCCAACCGTGTGCAATACCCGACTGACAACCTACTGGGGCAACCTACTGGGGCAAGTGGTTCGAAACGACGGAAATACCCGCCGCCACGGTGTCCCCTGTATCACACCAGCACTCCGCGGTGGCTCCACCTCTCAGCGAGCCGGACCAGCTGGACGACCTGCTGGACGACCTGAGGGGCAGCAATCCTGGGGGCAAATATCATGACTGGCCCCCTGCGCACCCAGGTATTCACGTGATGCACCTGAGGTACGTTCCAGCACCAGCTCACGAATCATCGACACAAAACGTGGATCGGTGCCTACCGTCGAGGCCCGTACCATCCCCAGACCGATTTCGCTGCACAGTTCCTGTGCTTCGGTGTCGAGATCAAACAAAATCTCCATGTGATCGGAAATAAATCCAATCGGTACCACCACCACGTCGGTATGTTCACCCACTTCGTGGACGTCACGCAAATAGTCACAGACATCGGGCTCTAGCCACGGCTGCGTCGGGGGCCCGCTACGACTCTGATAAACCAGCTTCCAGGAAAAAGAGCCCTCCAACTGCGCCATGACGAGCCGACAGGCTTCTTCTAATTGCGCCGTATACCGACAACCATCTGCCATACCAAGGGGTAGACTATGCGCCGTGTAGACAATCTGCGTGGTCGCGTGACGGTCCGACGGTATCTTTGCCACCGCAGCGCGCACGCGATCGGCCATCGGCAATACGAATCCAGGGTGATTGTAAAAAACCCTCACCTTGTCAACCTGTAGATTGTCAGCGCCTACCTCGCGTTGAGCTCGTTCAATATCTTCCCGGTATTGACGGCAACCCGAATACGAACTGTATGCGGAAGTCATGAATGCCAGACTACGCTGAATTCCATCTTTTTGCATTTGCTGCAAAGTATCGGCCAGCAACGGATGCCAGTTCCGATTGCCCCAATAGATGGGCAGTTCGATCTGGTGTTCCGCCAGCTCAGTTTTGAGTGCAGCAATCAATGCGCGGTTTTGCCCGTTAATCGGGCTGATTCCGCCAAAATGCTGGTAGTGTTCGGCAACCTGCAACATGCGTTGCCTGGGCACATTCTTGCCACGTAACACATTCTCCAGAAAGGGGATTACGTCCTCCGGCCCTTCCGGGCCGCCAAAAGAAACAACCAGCAACGCATCGTAGGAGTCGGACATCAGAGCTGCCTGAAAGTCAATCGTAGAAAAACACCATTCTGATCGGCGACCGCTGCTCGACGGTTAGATCGCGAGACCTGTTACA
>CAZITS010000083.1:6889-8260 GCA_964542185.1 uncultured Pirellulaceae bacterium | reverse complement strand
GAGAGAACTAATCAGATCTGCAGGGGCAATATACGACGTGCCAGCAAACCGCGAAACCGTATCAGCTACCGCACTTGAACAGAACTCCTGACTCTGCAACCCTCCCCAAACCGGCTCGTCTCTTCTAAAATCCAGCTGGAACGGACGCGCCGCCCAGGTTCGCTGCGGTGCGCACAATTCGCTGCCTGTCAAGACGATGGAACCACCCATGCAACGCGACCAGATCGAGGCGCTGATCCCAGTCCGTGAACCCTACCTTTGGGTCGATGAAGTCATCGAAGTTTCAGCAACCCAGATTCACGCCAGAAAACACTTACCCGTCGATCTCCCGCTGTTCGCGGGCCATTACGTGGACTTTCCTGTTTTCCCCGGGGCTCTCCAGTGCGAGTGCGCCTTTCAGGCCGCCGCGATCTTGATCGCGCAAACACGGCAGACTACCGAGGGACAAATCCCGGTGATCGCCCGCGTCAACAACGTCAAATTCCGACAGGTCGTCCGCCCCGGCAGCACACTGGATATCCATGTTCAGCTCGTTGAAGAAATGCGTCGCGTCTTGATGCTCAGTGGACGCCTGTCGGTCGACGGTCAAACCACGGCGCAATTAGAGTTTGCCGCTACGGAAGCAGACCAAAGTCGACTGGAGAACCGTTAAGGACACGCTGTTGTAGCCGGCGTACCGATCAGGGATCCTCTTGGCCTACCCAATCTGTCTGGCGAAACAACGCCAAACGCCAGTTCTTGGCCCGTTGCACCTGTGGTAATGTCAAACCTGCAGACTCCCGAAAATCCACCCCTTCTAGATTCGCCCCTTGCAATTGCGCACCGGTCAAGTCAGCAAGCGCAAATCGGGCTCCTCGTAAATCCGCCTCACTGAGGTTGGCACCGGCAAGCTTGGAATATCGAAAACTCGCTTCGCGCAGATCGGCAGCCACCAGGTTCGCATTACGAAAATCTGCTTCCTCCAGATTGGCGCCTCGTAATTCTGCCTCGCGAAAACTCGCATTCTTACATTTCCCGAACTTGATCGTGGCTCCCGGTAACGTGCTCTGGAAGAACTCTGCATCCTGTAGAAAGGCTGCTTGGAAATCTGCCCCGCGCAAATTGGCTTGCTCCATGCGCACTTGCCCGGCCTGCGCACCACGAAACCGTACGTCTTCCAGATTGGCTTTGGAAAAATTACTGGCGAGCAGGTCGGCGCCACGCAAATCTGACGACTTTAGATTCGCGCTGGAAAAATCGACGCCCTTGAGATCCGTCTCCGCCAGCTGCGCGCCTGGCAAATCCAACTCCTGCAAGTTGATCAGCCTGGCCGGACGTTGCGCAGCAGCACGCGCGGCAGGGGCAACCGGCCGGCTCAGCTGGACAAATGCG
>CAZITS010000083.1:0-6879 GCA_964542185.1 uncultured Pirellulaceae bacterium | reverse complement strand
CGGCCGCAGATCGGGTACGCACGTGGGCCCCTGTTGCAACATTTCCTGATTCGTCTGCGGGTTGCGGCCCGTACAGCATGGATAGCAGCCGGGGCTGGCTGACGCTGCGGATATCTTGAACTGCCTGCTGCAGCTGGCCACTGAAACGACGGTTGTCCGTCCAGATTATCCCGATTCCCGCCAACCAGAGGATGGCGACCACGAGGCCGGACAGCAGCCAGGAGGGACAGGTTCGACAACACGTGCCAACGCACCAAGACAACACCCTGGGGACCCACCAGACCATGCGGAGGACGCGTTTTCCCGAAACCGCTGCAGGTTGGGATGCTTCGTCGACGTTCATCAATAGCCCTCGCACCCTGTAAATCGAGTCCCAGATCGCCACGTGAGGCGTTATATCCCTGACCCGGAAAACGACAACCCATAAATTCAGCCAGCCAGCATTGCTCGTACACGCCAGGAATAACACGCACTGGCCTGTAGGCCTGTGTCTTGCCCCGTAGACAACACACGGCAGTTCGGCCATTTACGGAGTACGTGGAGAGCGATTGACCGCTTGCTCGGCGCGATGCCAGTTCGCAATCGCGCGGCTGCGTTCCTGATCACTGGCAAATGCCAGCGTCCCCAGGTCCCATACATGTTCCGGGTGCGGGCGTATGTCACGGAAACCAAACTCGCTGAGTTCCCGTTTGCGCAACTTGACCAGCGCCGCCAGGGCGATATCACGCATCTGTGTCACATCACGCTGGGCGCCCTGACGCCGACCATAGGGTGTGGGCGTACTGTCGTTCAGCAAAGGGGTCAAGACCGCCACGTGACGGTCGTCGCCAAAGCGCGCCAAGACCACCACTGCCAGATGGCGCCAATAAGTCCGCCCGTTTTTTTTCTCGCGTTGCCTCTCGGCAGCAACCGCCGTGGCGCTGAGCGCCCGTTCTGCCAGCACGCGTGCTTCAGCAATCCCATGGCGCAAACTGATGTGCATCGACATATACGTACTCGGCCCCTCCTGGCGGGGAATCCAGTGCCGCAACAAGGCAATCAGTGGCTCTCGGACTGGGGAGTCGCGCAAATTGGCGTCCAACCGGAACAGATAGAGCGTCAAGGCATCATTGAGTTCACGGTCGTCAATCTGCCAATCAAGTACAAACAGTAGCAAGGTCGCCAGCGTGGCCAGACTGGGCTGTTTTCGTCGCTGCCCCGCACGATGGCCAGTGAGGGTTGCCAAGCCACGTTCAATCAGTGGAGCATTTCCCTTGGATCTCTGCTCGATCTCCGCGAGAAACAAGCCCTGCTCCTGCTGCATCGCAACAAACAACTGCCGCGCAGACGCATTGTCTCCCGCCAGACTGCGGAACGCTGGCCACTTGGGCAACCCATGCGCATGCAAGCCGGTATCCGCGGCAAACCGAACCAGACGAGCCTGAAAGTCGTTTTCTCGAATGACTCGATAGATTCGCTGGCAACGCAAACGGACTTCACGATCCGAGCTCTTCAGACCGGCCTCCACTTCGGGTAACGCCACGACCCCCTGCGCAATCAGATTCGTGGTTGCAAACTGCCGGATCGAAAACTTGACAGAGGCCAGTTCGCGAACCCACTGGCGCACACGGTCATCGACGGCCCTCTCGGTTGCCAGGCCAACTGTTGGCGCCGGGCCTGGCAGGCCCGGCCATCCGATGACGGCCCACAGGAAAATGGCGTTGAGCAGAGGTCCTCGACCCGTCGTCTGCTGTCTAGAATGAAATGACCGAATCACTCGGTTCGCTGTGCCAGGCTGCATATCTGGATCCGGCGGTATGTCAATTCGCTTTGCAGTCGCGTTATTCTAACATCTGCTCAACCGTCGTGACCAACAAGGCAATCCACGGTATTCGCATTTCTAACCACTGATTGAAAAGTATTTGATCCTTCGCTCCTAGTCCAGCGCCGTTTCAAACCATTCTATGCACGCACCGCCACCTGCCGAACCAGAATCCAGGGCGCTCCCACAATCCCATAGCTCGACCGCGCCAGGTTTACGGCCTGCCTTATGGATCATTGGCCTGGGGGTCGGAGAAATCGCTGGAACCTGGTGGCTCGTCCCCAACTCGACATTACAGATCGCCAGTCTGTTTCTGGGTCCGCCGGCGATCGGATTGGCGCTGCTGGGATGGCTGCTGTTTGGTTTACACATCAGTTGGAAAAAGCGAGGCGGGCTGGTGCTCTGGTTCGTCGGCCTGGCCATGGCAACCGCTGTGCTGGTTGATCGATCTGTGTACGTCAGCTTTGGATTCCAGGGAGTGCCACTGGCCGCCATCGCCACCACGCTCTCAGTGTGGTTGCTGCAGCGGCTCTGTGGCCCCGCTTCCCAACGCCTGGTGATTCTCACGATCCCGCTGACGCTGTGCCCCTGGTTACTGCTGGGTAGCGACGGCACTACCGGTGAATCGCTACCTGTCTTTCGCTGGCGTTGGCAACTCAGCAATGAACAACGGTGGTTGCGTTCGGCCAAGCCGCCTACCCAGACCACAGAAAGCAAGGCCGAGCAAACCCTGGTCGGAGCAGACGGCGACTGGACGGGATTCCGCGGGCCGCGCCGGGATGGCAAAGTCGCTGACATCCACCTCCAGGCAGACTGGAAGCAACACCCCCCCCAGCAACTCTGGCGACGAGAAATCGGTCCGGGCTGGTCCTCTTTCTGTGTCGTGGATGATCACGTCTTCACTCAGGAACAGCGGGGAGATTCTGAATGTGTCGTTTGCTACCACGCGTCTTCAGGGGAACTCCTGTGGGTACACGAAGACCGCGCGCGATTCTGGGATGCTGCAGGTGGTGCTGGCCCGCGTGCGACCCCCAGTTTTTTTGCCGGTCGACTGTACACACTGGGGGCGACTGGAATTCTGAACTGCCTGACGGCGGGCAGTGGCAAACTGGAATGGAGCGTGAATATCTCACAGAGCAACCAGGCCCCGATCCCCACCTGGGGATTCACCGGATCACCTTTGGTGTGGAAGGATCTGGTGGTCGTCTGTGCGGGTGGAAACCAGCAGCAGAGTCTGATCGCCTACGATCGCATCAATGGCCGGCGCCGCTGGGCCAGCGGTCACATCGGAGCCGGCTACGGTTCCCCACACCTGGCAACTCTGCATGGAGTCGAACAAGTTATCATTATCGACGATGAAGGTGTGTCTGGATATGAGCTTCTTACTGGACGTGGGTTGTGGCAATTTAATCTGGGAGGTATTCCGGGTGACAAAACGCTGCAACCCTGTCTACTTGATCAACAGTCATTCCTGGTCGGCATGGGCAATGGTATCGGTACCCGATTTCTGCAATGCAACCGCGCAGGAGACAACTGGCGAATCGAACAACGTTGGTTAAGCAAAGGGCTGAAGCCCAAGTTCAGTGACTTGCTTTACCACCAGGGCTACATCTACGGCCTGGACGGCAAAGTGCTGGTCTGCCTCGCTGGTGATTCCGGAAAGCGGCTCTGGAAAGGTGGGCGTTACGGTGCCGGCCAGCTCATCTTGCTGGGAGATAATCTGTTGGTCACGGCTGAAAATGGTGAGCTGGCCCTGGTGGCTGCTCAACCGGAGAAGTACCAGGAACGCGGACGCATCAAGGGCCTGGAAGGAAAAACCTGGAACCACCCGGCTTACGCGCGCGGCCAACTGTTCGTGCGCAACGGCCGCGAGGCAGCCTGCTATGCCTTATCCCAGTCACGCTAGTTACGAGCCCGTCCCAGCTGGCGCCGCAACCCGCTATTCGGCACGCAACAAAAGTCGCCGCATATCACCCTGGGGACCCATTTTCCAGACTTCACGCAAGAGGTAAATCGAAATTGCCAGATTCCCCAGCGTCATGATCAATACCAACCACAATCCCCGCTGGAGGAGCCGACGCTCTTTGTAGCAAATCCAAACGTAGATAATCACAAAACCCATGTAGGCATCACCCAGCGTGAGCCAAAACCAGGGATCTGCGGCCAAACCACGACCGGCCTCCCAAAGACTCCGATCGTTCACTGCCCACACAACCAGGGCCATCATCAAAACAAAAATCCCGGCAAACAACAGCATCAACAGACTGCGCATCGATCTGTTTCCTTCGTATTCAATCCAGCCAGCTGACTTTGCGCCCCCTCGTCGGAACCAGCCAGCCCGCTACTATGTTAGCGTCCCGCTCCGATTTGACGATTTTCCAGGCAACACGCCACGATGACCGAGGCAGCAAAATTATTGTTTTCCAGGAAACGACGGTGGCGCCGTCGCCTGGTCCTGCTGGCAGGTGCTGCCGCAATGCTCTTCTTCACACTGCGTATCATGAATCAACCACCCGGGGGACTGGGGGTCGCGGACGGCGAGCTGGCTGCCTGTCCCGATAGTCCGAATTGTGTTTCGACATTCTCTCTCTCTGCGGAACACCAGATGGATCCGATACCGTTTCGTGGAGCAACCGATCAGCTTGTCGAAAAACTCAAGTCGATCGTCGAACAATTACCGAGAACCCGGATTGTCCGCCAGACAGACAATTACCTCCACGTCGAATGCCGTAGTTTTTGGTTCGGTTTTGTCGACGACGTCGAGTTTCTGATTGACGCGGAACAGAAGCTTATCCAATTTCGCTCTGCGTCTCGTGTCGGGTATTCCGACCTGGGCGTCAATCGCCGGAGGATGGAAACCCTCCAGAAAGCCTGCCTGGAAACTCTGTAACGTACGCATCAACTCGGCTGCGCGCCACAGCGACGCGGCTGCTGCTGGAAAAGGAATAAACGGTGTCACTCTTCTCGATGCTGCTAGTCACTGTGATGGTCATCGGGCTGTTGATGCTGTTGCTCTGGGCTGTGAGTCTGCAAACCAGCGACGCGAGTCTTGTCGACCGTTTCTGGGGTTTTGGTTTTGTGCTGGTTGTCTGGGTACGTTTCACGCTGCATGCCGTCAATCAAGAGCCCCAGTCTCTGCTACTGCCTGTCCTCGTCACGCTGTGGGGCTTGCGGTTGTCGGGCTATCTGACCTGGCGTAATTGGGGCCAATCAGAAGATTTCCGTTACCGTGCCATGCGCGAACGACACGGCAAATGGTTTCCCTGGGTCAGTCTGGTCACTGTCTTCGTACTGCAAGGGGTGGTGATGTGGGTAGTGGCACTGCCACTACAGCTGCGCCAGGATGCCCCGCTCACCTGGAATCTCCGGCTGGTGGTGGGACTGTTGTTGTGGATCATTGGCTTTGCATTTGAATCGATCGGTGATTTCCAGCTGGCGCGTTTCAAATCGCGCGCGGAAAATCAAGGCCAGGTGATGGACCAGGGATTGTGGCGTTTTACGCGCCACCCCAACTATTTCGGCAACGCGTTGGTGTGGTGGGGTCTGACGATCGTCGCGCTCACTGGAATCGAACAGACCTGGATTCTGATCAGTCCCGTCGTGATGACCCTCTGCCTGCTGTACGTTTCGGGTGTACCCATGCTGGAATCCACCCTCGCCAGGCGGACTGCCGGTTATCGCGACTACGTCCAGCGAACGAGCCGCTTCCTGCCCTGGCCGCCCCGCTCAAATCAGGATCATCTGGCGTCACGTTCTCCGGAAGCACCTTGAGCGCGTTGTCCCATCGCATATTCGTCAATAGAAATTTTCCCCGCCTATGAATGCCTCTTCTCGCAAGGCGATCCTGGCTGGTTTCCTGTTTGCCGGACTCACGACCGCCGTCATCGCCCTGACCGCAACGCGTCTGCAGACTGCGTTCACCATCGTCGGCACCACCAGGCCGTTCCAATATCCCTGGCGGCTGGCGACGCCAGATCAGATGGCGCAACTGACCGCCTGGCTCGGCTACAGTTTCCACAATCTGTCTGCCTGGCTGGTGATCTGGCTGGCGCGACGCAAACAACCGTCCTTCAGCGACCGCTTCAACCGCTACAACTGGTCGATGGTCACCATTCACATCCTGTTCGCAGCACTGCACCTGCTGCAAACGCATTTGTGGTACGACGGGCTGGCGCGCGACGTGCCAGAAATTACGGCTCTGGGATCAGTGGCTCTGATGCTCATGGTGGTACTGATCCTGGAGAACCCGCGGCGTGGCATTCTGCTCGGCTGGCGGGCTCCATTTTCGCGACGCCTGGTCAGTGTCGTCAAAGAGTACCACGGCTACCTGTTTACCTGGGCACTGACCTACACATTCTGGTACCACCCCACCGAAGCAACCCCCGGACATCTACTCGGTTTCTTCTATATCCTGCTGCTGATCTGGCAGTCCGTACTGTTGTTTCATCGGGCGCATCTCAATCGCTGGTGGAAGCTGACACTGGAAGTACTCGTGCTCCCGCACGGGGCATTGGTCGCCTATTACCAGCAGAACCAGATGTGGCCGATGTTCGCCTTCGGATTCGGCGCCATGTTTTTTCTGACCCAGATGTACGGCCTGCCACTGCGCACCCTGACGCGGCGACTGGCGTGGGCCAGTTTTCTGTTGCTGGCACTTGCCACCTACGGATGGCGAGCCGATTCCTGGCAGTCCGGCTTGTCCGACATGGCAGCTGAACTGCCACGCATCCCGTTCCTCGAATACACCGTGGTGCTGATACTATTTGTGCTGTTTGCTATCGTCGACCGCATCTGGACAACCAAATCCGATCCGGCCGCCAGTGCGGTGCGCTAAACTGCCTGCAGCCGTGAGGCCAAGTGCTCTCCAGGACAGACGCCGCGGCGCGCACTTAACCCCTGTCGGAGAATCAACCATGACAGACGCAACCGTGACGACTCCCGACACCGCAGCGGAAGCAGCGACGGACGGCGGCGGACGGCAATCCGTTGGCAGATTGCGGATCTGGCCAGCCACACTCCTGCTACTCTCGCAGCTCCCCGCCTGGTGGCTACTCCCCCAACTGGCTCCCGATTCGATG
>CAZITS010000082.1:0-12209 GCA_964542185.1 uncultured Pirellulaceae bacterium | reverse complement strand
CTCATTTCGCGTGGGGCGCTGGAATGGCAGATGTGGAGGGAGGTCAGTTCATAGCGTGGGGAGTGGCCCGTTACCAGACCGTAAGAGTGCAATCCTGGCATTTCCTGGAAGCCTTTGGACCACAGCAAGTAGTGCTGCGCAAACGGACACTCAGCCAAGAGGCAGCGAAGCTTGAAGTTGGCTGGCAGTTAGCATGTGTGGTGTTGTTGCGTTGGTCCTTGTTTACGTTAGTCCTTGGTCAATACGATTCCCTCGCGTTCGATGCGCTCGAACATCTTGCGGTATTCGGGAGTGCCGTCGTCATCCCACCAGTCGGTCTTCAGTGGAGAGTTGTAGCTCATGGGAATCAGTTTTCGATAGTCGGGGCGGACCATGAAAATGGACTGTTTAGGATCGGCAATATTGTACATTCTGGTTCCGTTGGCAAACTCCGTTTTGATGATCCACTTGGCTCTCTCCGGTAACTTCAGGTTCTTCAGCCGGTCAAGTTCGGCCGGGTCGATCGTGACGCCCAGTCCCGGTGCTTCCGACACACGCAGGAATCCATTGACTGGATCGGGCCGTTGTTTGACGACGTCTGCTTTCCAGGTTTCTGCATCGCTGTGGAACTGGAAGCTTGCTGTTTTGAAGGCGGACTGCATGTGGGTTGTCATGGAACGCGTGATCTGACCGCCGACATTCTGCAGCATGAACGGGAGGTTTGCGCCAGCCATGAGACCGGCCGTGCGGATGGTATTCCCAATCCGGCTATGGCCGAGGATGCAGGCATCGGCCGCGCGGCTGAGGATTTCGAAGGTGTGTCCTAGCGGAGCGTGGTGTAACACGATGGGTACTCGGCTACGGCGACGCAGTTCGCGATAGGCTTCAATATTTTTCTCAAACAACGGGTCTTCAAAAGCACCGGTAATAGGGAATTCCGACATTTTTTCCAGCAGTTCGTAGGTGTGGTCGTTCGTGCCACCCATCGTCAAGTCAAACATCACGCGGAAACCACGTGGTGCGACGTTTTGCATCGCTTGCAGCTGGTCGATGACATTCTCAAAAGGTGAAAGGTGGTACTTCAGCCAGGTATAGCCCCGTCGTGAGTACTGCTGGACCGCTTCTGCTACATGGGTCGGATCTGCGGAAACCGTCCAGCTGCCTACGGGAACCCAACGGCGGAAACGCTGGCCGAACAGTTTATAGACAGGAATGCCAGCTGCTTTTCCCATCAAATCGTACATGGCAGTTCCCAGGCCGAGCGATGTTTCGTCACCGATCCAGTCCCAGGGACTGCTGCCAATGTAATTGTTCAACACATCGGCTGACTCGGGCCCACCGCTCTCACCCAGTCCGACCAGATCAGAATTGGTGCGGACCACGTAGATTGTGCGTCGACTGGGGCCGTAGAAATGGTCAAGCGTATCGTGAATCCAGTCCTCGTAAGGGACCATGATGTTATGAACTTCGATGTCGGTAACCAGGAGCTTGCCGCGACGGGCGTTCCCCTGTTGCTGCGCCTGGAGCGCGGCTTTCCAGCTGGGCAAGCTGCTCAATCCTGCCGCCAGCCCGGCTGCCGTGGAGGTCATGAAGCGACGACGTGTGGCTACGGGTCCAGCATACAGCAGACGATCGGATCGTGGCGTCGTGGATGAGGTCATGATGCTCTCCAGAAGGAATATATGCGGTTGCGGTTGGATCCAAGTTTAGGTCTTGCGTGCGTGACCTTCAATGAAGTGAGGAGGGGATTGCGCGAAAGACGGAGGCGAGAAGTATTGAAGGGCCCTACCGACTGCGACTAGCATAGAGAGGCCGGAGGTCACCTGACAGGGGGCACGGCGGTCGTGCCTGAGGTACGTTTCCTGGTAAGTGTGACGACCGAATGGACGTCCGGAAGCTGAAATACAACGCGTTCATGTCAGTGAGTCTACTGTGACCGATGTAACCGCAGTCGCGCAGAAAATCATCGAAAATGTCGAACAAGTTATCGTCGGCAAACGTCAGCAATTGATTTATTCCCTGGTCGCCTGGTTCAGTGAAGGGCATGTCTTGCTGGAAGATGTGCCTGGAGTCGCCAAGACGATGCTGGCGCGGGCTTTGGCGCGCAGTGTCGGATGCAGTTTGAAACGCGTGCAGTGCACGCCCGACCTGTTGCCGACGGACGTTACCGGTGCGTCTATTTTTAACCAGAAAACGATGGAATTTGAATTTCGGCCAGGCCCCGTTTTTTCACATCTGTTTTTAGCGGATGAAATCAACAGGGCGACACCACGAACTCAGGCTGCTTTGTTGGAGGCGATGGCGGAACGTCGCGTAACGGTTGACGGGAAGACACACGATCTGACGCCACCTTTCCTGGTGGTGGCTACCCAGAATCCCGTTGATCATGAGGGCACGTTTCCGCTCCCCGAAGCACAGCTGGATCGATTTCTGATGCGGTTTCAGTTGGGCTATCCAAGTATGGACGAAGAGTTGAAGATGCTGGATCTGCTGCAGCACAAGCATCCACTGGACGATCTCAAGCCGGTGGTGACGGCGGAAGAATTAATTGCTTGCCAGCGTGCGATTCGTGGGATCTATGTGGATAGAAAAGTACGCGAATATCTGACGCAGATCGTGCACGAAACTCGTGAATCAGAACACCTCAGCCTGGGTGGAAGTCCTCGCGCATCGATTGCCTTGTTTCGTACCTCGCAGGCGATGGCAGCGTTGCGTGGGCGTCGATTTGTCCAGCCGGATGATGTCAAACGCATTGTGCAACCAGTCTTGAATCATCGTTTGATTCTGAAGCCCGAAAGTCGGTTGCGCAAGATCGCCACGGAGGATGTGGTCAAAGAAGTTATGTCTGAGATTGCGGTTCCTACGCTCGATGAAGCACAGCAGAGCCCTTGAGCAGCAGCTGGTGTTCGGAGGACGATCAGGTGGCCGCAGGTATGACGCCTGCGGCCCGTGGTAAAAGAGTTTTTGACGACACCTGTGTTCGTGACGAGGAAGGGGCCTGTGCAAACGACAGACTACCAGTGGATACGGCTGACGCATTGGCGAGCGGGTTTCTTCGGGCTGACTTTGCTGGCTATCTGCGTGGGGGCTCTACGACGTGTACGGAAATGTCTGGCGTGGTGTCTCGATTGGCACGCTGCGGCGTACTACCAGGTCAGCCCTTCGCAGGATCCCACCGGGCCGATTCAAGGCGATACCCGGGTACTCAGAGGTGGAGGATGGGCGAGTGGCACAGCCCGTTGTCGCAGCGCGTCACGTGTGGGTGACCTGCCTTTAGTGGGTGACCCAGACACCGGGTTTCGCGTGCTGATGCTGAAGCCTGGAAAGCCACCCCGTTCCTCTCGATAGTGACGCGCGTGGTGTGTGTGACCGACTGCGTCAGGCTTGCCGGTGGTAAAATAGCGTGCGCAGCGCTGACGCCAGTATGCTTTTCCGGATGGCTTCTGTTTAACGTTTCGTGCGCTGTTGGAGTCGTTCGGCGACACCGGGAATAATACGGGCAGCGTTTTCGCTGTAGATCTTGCGCGCTACCGCGTCGGGCAAGCCGATTCCATAAATCCTCCAGAACCCTTGAGGAGGAAACGGTTTTTCCGAGTAGGGAAAGTACTCGTCGAACGTTTCCAGGAAACGCCAATACAAAGAAACCCTGGTTTCGGGCCAGGGTCCGTCTGTGCCGAACAGAATGCGGTCCGCATACGCGATGAAGAATTTACGCGCCGTGTAGGGTTGTCGCCCGAGCTCACCAATTCGGGAGGCAATTTCTACATAGAGATTGGGGTACGACTCCAGCCAGTGTGCGACGGTTGCCAGGTCCTCGGCATTATTGGCCATGTGCGCGCCAATAAACTTCGTTTGGGGATGTCTGGCGATCACTCGATTGCGTGCCGCGAGCAGTTCTTCGCGACTGGGGAATTTGTCCGGGGGAAAACTCCAGTCGGGGTGGCGGTGTAGTTCTTCCCACCGTTCATTGGTTTCATCGATAGGATGAAAGAATGCGGCCGGATCGGCGACATGGAGGAGAACGGGAAGTCCCAGTTCGCCACAGGCTTTCCAGATAGGATCCCAACGCAAATCATCAATTGCAATCAGTGAGCCATCCGGGTTGCGATAGCCAAGGCCAAATTGCTTGAAAAGTTTGAGGCCACTGGCGCCCTGTTTGTGGGCTTGCGTGAGTTGTTGGGCGACGCGACGTGCAAAGTCGGGCCGTTGGCAATCCCAGGTTGCCGGATCGTCCTTACTGCCAGTTCCTTGGAAATCGATGTTGACGAAGATGACGAAACGATCGCGATATTGTTGCCAGAGTTCGGTGCGATGTTCCGCAAAATCCTCGCCGAGTTTTCCATCGAGGCTGGCGCAAATTGCAATGTTGTGCCGATCCATCAGTTCGACGTAAGCTGCCAGGCCGTCTCGTAAGTTGCGACGCTTGTAACGGAAGTGGGTATGGACATCCACGACCGGGAAACGCGCTCGGGTTAAATGGTGGGCGGCGACTTTCAACGTGGGCCGCGGGCGAAAATATTTCAACAGCAGGTCGCGACCAGATCGTCCGTTGAGCAAGGGTTCATCCGCATCGATGGTGCTGCCTGTCAACGCGAACAGGAGGCACAACAGTAGCGGCAATCGGTGGGCTGTCACTGTGGGCCTGCTCCGGGGCAATTCTCTCTCGCTTGATCGAGCAAGACAGGGCATTGCTAACGGGGCGATTCGTGCAATTCTGCACTGGGCATTGCCGGTGGTTTGACTAGGGGGTGGGCTGGTCGCCGGTTGCCGTGTCGAGTGCATGCGTGGGTCCTGGTATCAGGGGTTCAGTGAGGCGAGGCGGCTTATCACCTGGGTCTTGTTGGGGTGTGGTTGCCGGGGGCCAGATCTCGCGCGCCAAAAAACCCAAAGCCATGCCCACGCAAATGACCCAAAACCGGGTGCGAGGTTTACGAAAAGAACGTAAATACAGTGGTCGGGTGGGCACAGTGCAGGATTCCTGATTGACACGCAATGGTAAAGAAAGTGAAAAGAGGGCTGGGGCACCTGCTGGTCTTCAATTCTCGGCAGGTCTGAGGTATGCAACGCTATTCAATTTGACCGTTGGGGCCCACGTAGGCGGCAAGTTCTGTGGCTACCAGCAGCGCCATCGCTCCACCGCGGCTGTCGCGGCCCAGGATTGCTGGTCGGTCATAGTAGGCTCGCAGGGTGGGCTGCTTTCCCGTTCCCGTGCAGACATCGACAAGGTTCCCTGCGGGCCCGATCCGCGTGCGAATCGCGTACCACGCTCGTTTGATGTGGGGTGTGTAGCGCTCTGCATCCAGCCAGCCGGACCGCACGCCGCGGATCATCGCGAAGGTGATCATGCAGGTAGACGTCAATTCGCGATAACTCTCTGGTCGATCGATGACTTGATGCCAGCACCCCGTGTAATCCTGGTGACCTGCTAACGCTGTGAGATGGTCTCGGAATGCGGTTAAAAGTTGTTTGCGATCCGGGTGTTTTGCTGGCAACGCCGACAAGCACATGGCAACGCCGATGGCAGGGAAGCCATTTCCTCGTCCCCAGGCTGCAGTATCGAGTGGTGAGTGGCGATAAAGTCCATCTTTTCGCAAATCCAAGCGTTTCATGAACTTCAGGTGCTGGATACAGGCGGCGTAGTAACGCGCGTCACCAGTAAGCTGACCAACACGAGCCAGAATAGGGCCGCCCATAAAAACGGCGTCGCTCATTTCGACGTGGTAAGGCATCTCCGGGAGGAGATTTCCTTCTCTATCAAAAGCCAGATCTGCCGCATTCCTCGCCAGTTCGACATAACGCTGTCTGGATGCGCCACGTGACCGGTCTGCTAGTTCACAGAAAACCAGGTGTCCGGAAAGACCGCTGCCTGATTTGGGCGCGGTCGCAGTCTCTCCCCGGAAGTAGGGGCCGACGATCTTTTCTACTCGGGACAACTGCGCGCTATCGTCAGTCAGCTGTCCGAGACGGAGTCGACCAATCAACGCGACCGCAGGAATGTAGACGACATTTTTCAGATTGTGGCCATAGTGCCCACTCAGTTCTTTTGCAACCATCAGGGGGCTGCGTTTCAATCGTCGTTGCAACTCGAGCCGCGCGGCGGAAACCTTTCCTTGATAATGCGCGATCACCGCAGCAAAGAGTTTCAAACGTTGTTCCGGGGAAACCGATTTTGCTGTGCGCAGGACTCCGGAGGGGATCGTCCCGGTGTTGGCGGCGCTGGCATTCGTAAGTTGACGTACCAGGGAGTCGTTGGGATCGTCCCGTGGAATCGCCCAGGCATTCGGGCCGGTTTGCTCGAAAGAGCTTTTGTCCTGCGGCGCTGTGCGGACTTCCAGCACCAGGTCGGGGGCATGCATGCCAATCCACCGCCAAAGATAGGAACGTTCGGGGTCAGTCGGAGTGTGGTACGCAGATTTCAGGGATGGCGGGTAACCACGAGAGGGGTCGCCACCGACCCCGTTGCGGGTTCCCAGGTTCGCTGCCAGTCCGTCCATGTTAACGCAGGGAACAACCGAGATAACGCAGTGAGACCTCAGTTCCGCAGCGGCAGCGGACCGTGTAAACCAATTCGCTAATTCCAAGGTCGCGTGTACGGAGTCACGGGATCCGTCCAGACCACTTACGAGCAACAATCGTAAACGGGGATCAGTATGGAGCGCCGCCGTGGGATCGACGAAGCACGGAATCGCAGTTGCTTTCCGTGTGACACCTAGAGAGGAAAGAGCAAGGTTATGGGGAAGCGACTGGTTAACCAGATTGGCCCAGGAGGAGGCGCCGCAGGTAAGTGCGGTGGCGTTGAGTGCCAGATAGCACGATGCCAAACCAAGAGCCATGAGGAAAGGGCTTTGGCGTCGGTTCATGGGATTATGTTGGGTTTGTAATCGTCCGCAGGTAGTGACGGCTCATTGCGTGGCGGAGCCTGCGGCCACGTGCGTCATCTTACCCGCAACGACCGGGTTTCGACCTGGTAATAGTAGGAGGAAGATGCGATCCGACCTTAGTATGGCATTCCCGGCGAGGACTTCAATACACCGAGATCGGCCGGCGATATGGGTTTTGCAGAGACGCTTTGACGAGCCCACGCGGTGACTCACAGAATACCGGTGGCTGATCTCATTTGGTGGGCCGCAGCGTTCCCAGAAAAAGAACAAGCGGCGGGGTTGTCAAAACCCCGCCGCTTGCGAGCCAATCGCTCCCGATCATGGGTTCCTAGGGAACCACAAATACTCCGCCTGTGTAGATTCCGCCTGCGGTCAGTGCGCCGCGCAGACTTAAGGGCAACGGTGGTACTAACCAGGGAGAGGCGTTGCCAGGACGTTCGTACCCGAGCGCATACTGGCACTCGTGTGGAGGATGAATACCCATCTTGTATGGTGCCATTGCCAGATTCACGAAGAAGTGGGCACCCGAGACCAGTGGTTGCAGTACGGGACCCGCCGTGTGTCCATGTCGTTCCAATTCCGGGTCATCAAAATACAGAGGTTTGTGGCCGGTTGATGATGCACGCCAGGTAAACCTGGAGGAAGTCCATGATCTTTCAGGCTGTGTCGAGCTGATTTGACACTCCACTGGAATTCCCCACAACGCCCCGAAATACGTCAGATCTTCTAGCGCTAATGCGGCGACGGGAATTCGTACCGTCTGACCTTGTTCCGTTTGCACTGCGATTTGACCATGTTTGAAATCGATGATTTTGCCTGTTGCTACGGTTTGACCATCGCGGTTTCGCCACGATCGTGATTGGACGTTTTCTAGTTGCTGGGCTCTTTCGGTCTCATTGAGCATGGCTGTCAAATCGCTGCCGCGTCCGAACAAAGGCGTGATGTCCAGGCCGATGTTGGAAATTGGGTTTTGCCCGTAACGGCGGTTGGTTTTCTCACAGTCCTGTTGGTATTTTGCGAGCAGTTGGGCAGGAGAAGGCATCGGTTGCGGGAGCACGGCCTTGGCTGGAACCAAGTGCCCGGCCACTCTGGAAGTGCTTGTCAGTACTGTTCGCCTTGGCACCGTGGCCTGGTTTGAGTCATTGAAAGGATCGATGTATGGATCGGCGAGTTGGCCAGGTTCCGGTGGTTCGCCCAATTCTTCTGGGGGCCGTGTGATCTGCTGAGAACGGGTTGGTAGTCCGTTCTCGGGCCAAGTCGCAGCGGCCCTTATCTCGCTTCGAGGTTTGCGCTGTTTCCAGGAAATTGCGGACCCTTTTTTTAGTGTGGAGGACTGCGTGACCCGACGAGACGTCACCTTGCGGTGCGTCTTTCGGTCTCGTGGCGCAGCAGTTTTCCAACGCAGCTGTGAATGTTTAGGAGGCCTGCCTGATCGTGCAACTGTCGTGCTCGGACCCGCTGCTGTCGCTACTGGACCTGGCACGCTTGGGCTGGCGACAAAATTTGCCGGACCGGAGAGCGTCAGGGAGGTGGCCTCGTCTGTTTGTCGGTCGGTAGCGGTACTCGCGGAGGCTGGTGGCGGCTGTCCAGGCCGCGGCTCGTCCGCCGCTAGGGCGCTGGCGGCAAAAATTGCCATCAGGAAGAGGGTGCCTGGGGCTCGGCCAGCGGCACTAGTTAACGCCCTATTTATCTTCGCCGAGATTGGACTCAGGACTGTAATTGGGCGACTCTTGCGTGATTGCGATGTCATGCGGGTGGCTTTCACGGACACTGGCTGCGGAAATTTGAATGAACTCCGCGTCCGCGCGTAATGCGTCGATTGTCCGAGTGCCGCAATAGCCCATTCCGGCACGTAAACCACCCACCAATTGGTACAAAAAGTCACTCAACGCTCCCTTAAAGGGGACTCGGCCCTCGACTCCTTCTGGAACGAGTTTGCCCCGGGCTGCGACCGTGCTCTGTCGATAACGTTCACGCGAACCTTGGACCATGGCGCCCAGGGATCCCATTCCTCGGTAGACCTTAAAGGTCCGCCCCTGGTAGAGAATGGTACGTCCTGGACTTTCGTCCAATCCTGCGAACAGCCCACCGATCATCACACAGTGTGCACCTGCGGCAATGGCCTTTGTAATATCTCCTGAAAAACGGATCCCCCCATCCGCAATAATTGTTGTCTCGTTATTTGATGCAATTTCAGCGGCGTGCTGGATGGCAGTGATTTGCGGAACACCAACGCCGGAAATAACACGAGTTGTACATATGGAACCGGGACCGATGCCGACCTTAACGGCATCCGCACCGGCATCGATTAAGTCCTTGCAGCCTTGTGCTGTGGCAATGTTTCCAGCAACGACATCAATATCCCACTGCTGTTTGATTTTCTTGACGGTCTCGATGACGTTCGACGAATGACCATGGGCACTGTCCACGACCAGAAGGTCTACATCGTTCTTGATCAGGCTCTCAGCCCTCTCAAAATCGAAGACACCTACCGCCGCCCCCACCCGCAGCCGCCCCCCGCCATCTTTGCTGGCATGGGGAAACCGCTTCATCATGTCGATGTCTTTGATCGTAATCAGGCCGGTCAGTCTGTATGCTTCGTCAACCAGCAGAAGTTTCTCCACCTTTTTAGCCGTTAAAATTCGCTCAGCTTGCTCAAGCGTTAAAGTCTCCGTAGCCGTCACAAGGTTCTCTTTTGTCATAACTTCTGATATAGGAACGTCTTCGCGTTCCAGGAAACGCAGGTCACGGCGAGTCAGGATGCCCACCAGGCGTCTTTCCGAATCAATAATTGGTACTCCTGAGACGTTGTGTTGCTCCATGACTTCCTGGGCTTTGCCTACTGAAGCGTCCGGAGGAAGCGTGATTGGATCGAAAATAATGCCGTTTGCGCTTCGCTTGACCTTGTAGACCTCTTCCGTCTGGTTTTCGACCGACATGTTCTTGTGAATGACGCCTAAACCACCCTCTTTTGCCAGAGCGATCGCCATAGCGTGCTCGGTAACCGTGTCCATCGGCGAACTGAGTAGCGGGATATTGAGGGAAATCCGCCTGGTCAGCTTGGTTGAAACGTCGACCTCGGAGGGAACAACATCGCTGTAACGAGGCTGGAGGAGCACGTCGTCGAACGTAACGCCCGTAGCGCCTAGTTTGGCACCCATGAAATCCTCCATTCCAGCAAAAAGAAGCCTGTCGTTGGTTTCCGTATCAACGTATTCGTTGTTGAATCACGGATTATGGCGATCTTCTCCTGGTCTGACAACGTACCGGTCGCCGGCCAGATTCAGGAGGCAGGCAAGAAACTGGTTTTCGGTGATTTGTAAGGCAATCAGAACGGCTCGGCGTTGCGAGAGGAGGTGCGTGTTTCGGCGACCGAGCTCCGTACGGGTTTGCCAGACGCACGGAGGTGCAGTTTGGGCGCGTGCCTGATGGTCATCTGGGACGCTCAGAGACGAGGTATTACTAGCACCGTAATCTGATTGGCCAGACGCAACTAGAACGGGACCTGTTGGGTCGGGAAACGGAGAAGTAACCAGCGATGTTCGTAATCTCGCAAGTGTTGCCAGCCCGCGAGTTCATAGAGGTCACGTCTTTTCTTGTAGAACCAGTAGGTCGCATTGCCAGCGTGAATCTGTTGATTCAGTAAACGCAAAGCTGCACCGTAACGCTGCTGGCGTCGGTCTCGGCGTACATGCAAGAGGCAGTATTTTCTGTCGGTTGTGTCGACCCACCTGGAGAGTTGTTGGAAATTTGCTTCAAAGAGACGGTCGTGGACGCGTTGATTCTTGATGGGGTGAACCTGGATGACATCAGGTAATTCCATATAGCCCAGGGCTCGGCCTTTCCGATACAGCGCATCGATTAAATGGGCACGCTCACCGGTACGCTGCTGATGAAGAGCGGGTTTCTTTTGGCGGTTCGTTTCTGATACGTCGGCGAAGTAGCGAGCGAGTCGTTTCCGGTTAATTCTTTTCAGGATTGCGTTGGCGGCAGTTTGCACCTGGCCCAGGTGTTTTTTGCGGACTGCGGAGCGATCCAGTCTGTGGAGTTGGGCAACCAGCACCGAGAGTTCACCTGGACGTTGCTCCAGTAGACGTGTTGACAGCTCCTCAAAGAGATCTCCTTGATCACTTTCAATTAACCGTTGTAGCTGGCCAAGTTCGGAGTTCCAGCGTTCCTTTTCCAGGTCTGTAGTGCTTTGTGGTGTGGACGCCGCAACTTGTTTTGGCGTCTGCGTTGCCAGAGCGCCGTAGTAGGTTACGGGGTATCCGACGGGGTGGCGGTAGTTCAGGGAGTGTTCCGTGGCAGATCTGCCATAGTAAATACGTCCCAGTAAACTGTCGCCGGGGCCGAATTGAGGCGGCAGCGCCGAATCGGCCAGTGGTCTGAGCGCGAAGGTCAGGCTGGCACCGGGATGCAGCGTTTGGGTAGTGGCTTGGGGACCTTTGCGATCTGCGGCTGCACGATCTGGAAAGACAGGCAGCGTAATCGACCGACTCAACTTGCGGTCCAATTGCAACGGAGCGTTCTGCAGGGCTTCCAGTCGGGACGCATCGGCATGGCGGAGCTGCAGGTGGATTTGGTATTTGCCCGGCTGCAATTGAAGCGCAGACGGCCAGATATCATCGACGGCAATCAGTTGGCGATGTGCATTGAACAGCATCCAGAATGGAACTCCCTGGACTGCTTCGTACAGGCGATCGTCTCCGTAGGGAAATCGCGGCGTTACGAGGCCAGTTGTTTTTAGCTCGAAGTTGTAAGTTAACACGAGCTGGTAGAGCTGCTGCCCATCGGGTAGACGATCCCGTTGCGCGGAGAGCGGACGCACAACAGACCTTTCAGGCGCCACAGTTTGCCGATGTTCGGTAAGTTCTGCCCGCGGCGCGATGACCGTGCGCTGCGGGCCAGAGTGAATGCGTGCATTTACAACAGATCCGTGATGCGTTAGCGAAAGCGTTTCGTGGTAAGGAGCGGGACCCTGAAAGGTTATTTGACAGGTCAATTCAGTTGCGCCTCCACTCCGCCAGTCCTGGGCGATACATAGTTCCATGGTGCGGTCAGGTACGACTGGGATGCGATGGGAATCGACGGAACCACCAGAAAAAGTGTGGTATCGCTTGTATTCACCATTCCGGAATGTGTTGTCGTCCAGTTTCTGCACAGTGTGGACGACAATCCGCCGACGGCCCGTTCCTGCGCTACGCAGCACCCGGAGATTAATCCAGCGTGCGGTGTGCGGGACACGGAGAAATCTTCGGTGGACCGTGCCGGCTTGTAGTGAGAGCGTCTCTTGCCAGTTTGCCTCAGTGGCTGCAAGCGGTTCGGAAATGACGACGGTTACAGGTACCC
>CAZITS010000081.1:1128-12214 GCA_964542185.1 uncultured Pirellulaceae bacterium | reverse complement strand
GGGGTAACCGCCTGGATGCTTCATGGATTTGACGTTGTAGCGCTCGACAGGATCGATGGGATCAGTGGTCCGTATGCGCCAGTCTGGCTTTCCCGGTTAACGTCCTGGAAGCTGCCTGCACCAGTGGCTGGAGTGTTATGCCAGTATTTACACAATCGTGCTGGGCACCGCGCTTTTCTGATGGGCCAGGTATCGTTGACAGGGTGGTGGTATTACTTTCCCTGCGCCGCGTTCTTCAAAAGCACGCCCAGCGAACTGGTGCTCGGTTTGCTCGTTCTCGCTGGCGGTTTCTATGCGGCCTGGCGGCGGTTGGGTCGTTGGCGGCGGGAAGCGACACGCGCTTCCACCGTGCGAAGTTACCCCGACAAGACGCGCTGTGTGTGGTGGCTGACGCTGCTGGTTTACTTGGCGCTCGTCGGTACCAGCCGCATTCAGATTGGCCACCGCTACTTGCTGTTACTTTACCCGCTGGCGGTATTGCTCGCGGTGGATGGGATGGCTCTGTGGTGGCGGCGAACGCGGCGCCATCGCTACCTGTTGGCCGGCTTGCTGGCCATCCAAGTGTGGGCCGCTTTGTCCAATGGGCCACACTACCTCGCCTATTTTTCTCCACTTGTTGGTGGGTCGGTTGCAGGCCGGCAGCTATTAGGTGACTCCAACTTGGATTGGGGCCAGGATCTGCCTGAGCTGCGCAGCGAAATTGCCCGGCGAGGTTACGGGAAGATGGCGCTCGCTTATTTTGGTACAGCAGATCCTGTCGATTACGGAGTCCAGGCTGAGGAACTGACACGACTTTCCGTAGCTCAATTGCTCGAATGCGATGGTCTGGCCGTTTCGGCGAACCACCTGTCGGGCCTCTATCCGGTACAGGGTCCCTTGCGTGCGCTGGTTGGATTACACCCGACGGCGCAGGTGGGATATTCGATTCTACTCTATGACCTGCGTGAGCCACGTTTGCGGAGCAGGCTGGAAGCACTCCGCTGAGTTGCACAGACCGCAGTGGCTAGGGCTTGTTTGGTATGACAGACAAACGCCGTCTATAAACGTCTGCCAGCCAGCATATTTTCAGCGGGTACCTTGACGTCCCAGGCGACTCGTAACCGTTCCATCAACCTGATGAGCACCCAGCTGAGATCAAATTGCCACCACTTCAGACCGTGTCTCGCTGAGTTGGGAAACGCGTGGTGATTGTTGTGCCAGCCTTCCCCATGGGCCAGAAAACCAAAGATGACATTGTTGCGTGAGGCATCACCAGCCTGGTAATCCTGCTTGCCGAAAACATGACAGACGGAGTTGATCGACCAGGTGATGTGATGCGTCACACAGATGCGAACCAGGCCGCCCCAGAGGAAAGCGGTTCCCGCACCTTGCCAGGACCACGTCGCCAGACCGTCGACCGCCAGGCCGCCGATCAACGCCGGTATGGTCAGGCTGGCAATAACCCAAAGGTAATAGAACCGGTCGATAACCACTGCCGGTTTGTCTGACATCAGGTCGGGAATAAATTTTTTCAGACTCGGGTCCGACCAGTAAGGTGAATATAGCCATCCCGTGTGCGAGTGCACAAAACCGCGGACAATCTGCCAAACGCCGCCGTCATGAAGGTGAGGCGAGTGGGGGTCCCCTGGCTTGTCGCTGCATTGATGATGCCGACGGTGTACGGCACACCACATGAGTGGTGAACCTTGCACGGCCAGAGACCCCAGGCTCATCCAGAAGTAACGTACCGGCCGTGTGGTCTCAAAGGACCGGTGTGCCAGCAGGCGATGAAAGCCAACGGTGATTCCCAGGCCGGTGATGTACCAGCCCACGACCAGCAGGCCGAGGTCCAGCGATGTCATCCAGCCATACTGCCAAAGCTGGTACCCGCCGTAAACGCAGGCCAGCAGCGGTATGGTCACCGCGAACGTAATGATTATTTTTTCCGACAATGGGGATGAAACAAGCGGTTCTGGCTGGCCTTCGACTTCGTTGAATACGGAGCGAGGCTGGAGTAGGCGGCGCGATGCTGTCGTGTTATCGTCAGCGGCAGCGTTTGGGGCCGTTTGCGACGGTGCCTGGTCCTGAGAGGGTTCCGTAGTGATACTCATCCAGCTATGTACCTTAAATCCAACTATGTGCCTTTATTTGACCGTGAACTGGGAGCCGACGACGAAAAAGGTCCCGAATCCAGCGACACATCCTATGTCATTTGGTTGCTGCGGGAATATGCCTGCGGGGCATCTTCGGGTAATAGTTGTGTAAAACCAGGTCCGTCGCGGTTTTCTGAGACGTTGAGCAGAGGTGCTGGGGGTCGGATGGTGCCATTCTGACGTGTCATTGTTCCGTTTGACCGGTCAGTTGCAGGTACAGTCGTTGCACCGCGCCGCGACAGCATTTGCCGTCCGCTGCCTGGCGGCGGCAGTCGGCCTCCGGGGAATCTGCCTGCTTGAGTAATGCTCGAATGCGCTGTGGGCTGCCATCGCGAATGTCAGCTTCTACCTCGTCCCGGCCAAAACCGAAGCAGGCGCAGATCGGAGCCAGTTGATCCTTCGGATAGACGGGGGCGTGTAGTTCGTCGGTGGTGACTACAGCTTCCAGCAGTGTGAAATATGCCACGTCGCATCCGGTGAAGCTGCAGAACCAGGCGGCGTCTCCGATTCGCGGTCGAGCTGCCGGGAGAATATGCGTGTCGAGCGTTTCGCCGGACACGTCAACTCCGAGGGCGCCGCAGCGTGGGCAATAGCCCCGACCATCGAATTCCGGTTCCCGGACAAACGCTTTGTTCATAATGCGCTACAGGGTGATTGCTGGATATATGCGTGAAGTACATCCTGCCCGGCATCAGCCCCACAGAGGCCGGGCGAGAGTTTCAAATGCCAAAGGCCATGGTGGTCGCAGAAATCCGAGGGCACGCACATCTTCAAACCAGAATCCAAACGGAGAGCGACGCGAATATGTGCTGCCACCGCAAATCCGACAAATGCGTGTCATAATGCCTTCGGCAAGTTCGGCAATTGCCGTCTTGCCAAGCAAGACTTCGTGCCGCGCATCCGTCTGACTTTCTACGGCGCGGAGCATGCCTTCGTAGGCCTGACCAAGCAGCCACACATCACTCTGTACACGAGTCCATTCGACAGTCTGGAAAGAGTTTGCTGGCCGTTGGCGTAATTGCTTGTCAGCGGTTTGAACGGCCGCATCGACAATTCCGACAATAACGGAGGTGAACAGGCAGCCGATGAAGCCTCCTGTACGGCTGACGATGTCCAGCAGATGGCCGGGCCAGGCAATCCGTGTGGCGGGCAAGTCCTGCATTTCAAAGGCGTGGCTTTGAGTTGCGGTCATTCCCTGTCCATCCCATTCGGCGATCATTCGCAAACCGTCAGAGCCATCCCAGGCGCGGTTGCGCATATCGATGAAAAACCAGTCGGGTTCAACCTCATTGTCCGCCAAAGCCGCGGTGACCATGTAGGTCATGACCCCGCTGCCACTGCCAAAGTGCTTGCTCCCGGTGAGTTGGTAGCTGGCAGGGGCAGAGACACGTTGGGCGCGTGTCTTGCTTTGCAGCACATCACCACCACTGCCCGGTTCGGAAGTCATCGTGCCCCACCAGTGACCTTGGCTGGCGCTCTTAAAGACACCTTCGGCTTGAGCGGCCCAATGCGAATCCTCCGGAGTGGTTTCACACGCCGCCAGCCAATAGGAGAGGACGGCCGGATGCATGGCGCTAACCAGGGCGACTGAGGAATCTCCTCTGGCAAGAGTCCGTAATGCCTGGCAGATGGGACGTGTTGCAGTTGGTAGCGATTCCCAGAAGCCACCGTGTGAAGTCGGAACTGCCACGCGCGTAAATCCCGCTGCGGCCAGTTCTGAAAAGTCGGATTTGACCAGGTGTCTGCGTTGTTGTCGCTCTTGTCGATCGCAGGCAAAGCGTTCGGCAATCGGGGCCAGGGCGTTTGGTAATGAGGCCAGCGACATAGTATCGAGAGGGGCGGCGGTGCGGTGCGGTGCCAGGGAAATTCGGGGTCCGCTAGGTCAGAGTTTCACCTGTGTGAGGTCTGTTGCAACGGAGTCGTCGGCCTCGTCTGGATCTTGCCAGTTGTCCGGGTTGAACGTGTGTGTGTATGCGCCGTAGTCATGGTAGGCAAACTTTTTGGCCAGACGATAGGCAAGGCTGCGTTCAGGAATTTCACTTCCCGGGTGGTATTGTGAAGGACGACTCTGCATTGCGTCGAGTTCATGCAGCATCGTTTTTCTGGCAGTGGAGTCCTTGGCACCGTGCTTTTCCACGAGTTGTTGCATCAAGTCGGGGCGTTCTAACGCAATACAGCCACGCGTGTGTGCTGCTGCCGTTTCGCGGAAGTCACGCAGGAAAGAGGATTCGTTAAAGACCTCACGGAGGGGGCGTTCTTCATGGATCGAATCGGTTGCGAATTGAATAATTGGGCAAGGTTCGATATCGCCCCAAGGATTAATATGATGTGTGAATCCTGTGGTCATTGGGCAGAGCGCTTTACCATCTGCATCGTAATAAGCATCGATTACGATGATAGGTTTATTCACACGTGTGTTGACAACAAATTCCCGGGCTTTGGTTTGCTGCTCCGGAGTCAGTGAGAGGTCGGCGCAGGCGTCTGGGCCAACAGGTCGGTAGATGTGAAACCAGCAGTACATGACGCCCATCTCGACCAGGCGATCGACCCACTCATCGGTGAGCAGGTCGGTAAAGTTGGATTGACACAGGCTCGTGCAAACACCGGTGAGCAAGTTATTGTTCAGGCAGTTCTGGAGTCCCTCCAGTGAATGGCTGAATACACCGTCTCGGCCACGGCGTTCGTCGCTAATGATCTCAGTCCCTTCAATACTGATCAGTGGCGTCGCGTTGCCGAGTTTCTTCAGGCGTTTTGCCGTTTCGTCGGTTATGAAATGTCCGTTTGTGAAGATCTGGAAATAAGCATCGGGGTGTGCTTCGAGAATCTCAAACAGGTCGTTGTGCATAAAGGGCTCGCCCCCGAGCAGCCCGAAGAACGAGTTGCCCATGGCCTTTGCTTCATTGAGCATGCGATTCATCGCGTCGACATCAATTGTCTGTTGCTTGGCCGCGACATCGACCCAGCATCCCTGGCAGCGCAGGTTGCAGCTGTTGATAATCGATATATACAAGTAAGGGGGGAAGAATTGTCCGCGTTTCAGACGCCGTTTGTGTTTTTGAACAGCCCGCACGCCCTTCACGCCCATGTTCCAGAAGAGCTTCCAGAGCAGCCGTTTGTCGGTTTCACAAAGGAGTCGTTTGGCCAGTCGCAGGTACATGCTCTCTCTCGCTCGGCAAACGCGTTATCCAGTTGGCGACCGCCCGATGTTCCACATTGTTGCATCACAGCGCCCGGTTTCGACCAGAATTCTATTCAACGGCGTAGCAGATACGCCAGGTCGCGGCACACTTGTGTCCTGCCGTATCTTATCAGACGGCAGCCGGTTGACTCTAGCACCGGATGAGCTTGTTCGTACAGAAAGGCGGGAATATGTCGCCCAGTTTCCAGCGCGCCCGACGTTGCGGTGTGATCGCCTTGATTCAGCGTGATCAGAGATGGCTGGTAATTCGTCGTGCGGCGACCGTCGAGGCACCCGGTAGCTGCTGTTTTGCCGGGGGGGGGATTGAGTCTGGCGAAAGTGAGTCTGAGGCGGTGTGTCGTGAAGTGGCCGAAGAGCTGGGGGTGCAGGCCCAGGCGGTTCGCAGACTTTGGGCGAGTACAACCGCCTGGGATGTCGATCTGGCCTGGTGGCTGGTTTCCGTGTCAGCTACGGCACAGATTACTGCGAATCCCCGCGAGGTGGCAGCTATCTACTGGCTGACATTGGAAGAGATTTCTGAACTGCCCGACCTGCTCTCCAGTAACCGGGATTTTCTCGATGCCTGGCGGCAGGGTGCGTTTACACTTCCGGGCGAGCAGTAACAGATCAGAGCTATGGTCTGGCATCACAACTGCCGCACAACAGTACGGTTAGTTGTTCTCAGCGGCGTCGGCGCCGTCCTGCTGGAGATGTCTTTGCAGGTAATGCGCGCGCTCGATATTGCGATTGGCCGTATCCAGTTCGGTGCCGCGTAGTTTCTGCAAGTGGGCCGGTTGTGTGTGGATAAAGAGCTTATTGATGGTAGGGATTTTGAGGTTTTCGATCAGCCCCAGGTTGACCCCCATACGTACACTGGAGAGAAGCTCCATCGTCTCTTCGCTGCTGATTGTCTGGGCTGAGCAGAGCAGGCCGTACGCGCGGCTGACGCGGTCGTGGAGGTCCTGTTGGTTTTCGTGCACCAGGAAGTCGCGAGCTCGGCGTTCGTAATCGATGATTTGAGGTACGACGTCTGAGACTTGTTGGATCAGATCTTTTTCGCTTCGGCCAAGTGTGATTTGGTTACTGATCTGATAAAAATCGCCCATGGCGCGTGAGCCTTCGCCATACAATCCGCGCACCGCCAGGTTCATCTTTTGCAAGCTGCGGAAAACCTTGTCGATTTGTTGTGTCAGGACGAGTGCCGGGAGGTGGAACATGACGCTGACTCGCATGCCCGTTCCGACATTTGTGGGGCATGCGGTCAAGTAACCCAGACGCTGGTGAAATGCGTAGGACAGATGCTCTTCGATCACGTCATCAATGGCGTCGGTTTGTTCCCAGGTTGCATCTAAATCCAGGCCACTGTTCATCACTTGAATGCGCAGATGATCTTCTTCATTGATCATCAGGCTGAATTTTTCTTCCGGATGAATCGCGACCGCTCGTGCTCCGTTGCTGTCCGCATGTTCGCGGCTGATTAGTTGCCGTTCGACGAGAAACTGGCGGTCAATTTCCGACAGCATCTTGAGGTTCACGTACCCGACGTCCTGTAGTTTTGGTTCGGACTGCAGGGTTTCGTAGAGCGTCCGCTCGATGGCTGCCAGATCGGTGTCAGAGCACCTGCGGATGAATGGGTGATTAGCCAGGTTGCGGGCCAGACGAATACGGCAACTGATAACAATGTCGGATTCGGGTCCGGAGCCTCGCAGCCATTCACTACTTTGTCGTGCGAGTTCTTCCAGTTTCACGATGGCCGTCCCTCTCCCAAATACGAGGGCCCCAATTACGAGGGTTTACGCTGTTTTTCAAGTTCTTGTATTTGATCTCTCAGTGAGGACGCTGTTTCATAGTCTTCACGTTCGATCGCTTCTTTCATCTCTTGCCGCATGCGTACCAGGAGGACCTGTTGCTCAGAGCTGTTGACGCCACGTTTGGGGCGTTTTCCGACGTGATCAGTCGCCGCGTGAATATTGACAATGAGCGGTTCCAGTTCCGCTTCGAAACAGACGTAATCATGCGGGCATCCGAGTCGTCCTGAGTGACGAAATTCGTAAAAACTACTTCCACAGATTTCGCAAACTTGCTGCTGCAAGGCGGCCAGTTCATCGGCGTCTTCGATCAGTTTGAACTGTGGGCTCATGGTGGAGTCGCTCACCGGCTCCTGCTGTGACAAGTAAATCTTGCCACAGTCTTCGCACAAGTGCAGTTCATCCAGTTCCGGTCCGGTGATTTCGGTGATATGAATCGTCGCTGGCTTTTCGCATTGCTGGCATTTCATGTCCGAGATTGCTCCACGGGAAACGCGTTTGGCTCAGTGGGATCGGACGGGACCAGGGACTGGATGCAATCGTGTGTGCAACGTATTCTCAATACAGGACTTACGCAATTGCTGGGATTCTAGCAAGGCTCTAATTAGTGTCAAGCCGAGTCGAGGTGCTCTGTTGGCGGTCGGCGTTGCCGCTGTTCAGGGCCATTGCTAAGCTTCCTGTTTGTGGCGGCGGATATGTTGATGGTGTGCCTGTTAAGAGTGACCAGGAATCATGTACCTACCGGACTTTACGGCGTTTGAACGGTTGGCCGCTGAGTACCAGTTAGTGCCGGTCTATCGGCGGTTGGTGAGCGATTCGCTGACTCCGGTCACGGCGTTCAGGAAAATTGACAGCCAGGGAACCGCCTGCTTGTTTGAAAGCGTTGTCGGTGGCGAAAAAGTTTCCCGGTATAGTTTCTTGACAGCGGATCCATTCCTGGAAATAGCGGCCTGCGGTGACATGGTTACCGAGTCGGCAGAGGGAGTTTCACGCGAGTACCAGGCGGCCGATCCCTTGGAGGCGTTGCGGCAGCGAATCGCTTCCTACCAGGTGGCCCACTTGGAGGAACTACCCCCGTTTGTTGCCGGAGCGATTGGCTTTGCCGGTTACGATGTGATTCGCTACTCGGAGTCGTTGCCCAATCCGCCGGAAGACGATCGGCAGATTCCCGATCTCTCGTTCGCGTTTTACGACCGTATGGTGGTCTTCGATAACGTGAGCAAGACCATGTTCGTGATTGTCATGGCGCGGCTTGATCGCTTTGCAGGCGATGCCGAACTCGCGTACCGGGATGCGACTCGGCGCGTGGATGCACTCGTCGACCAGCTTGCCGATGCCAGCGATCTGGTGCCCTGTGCTGATATTGATACTCGCGGTGATGTTTCACTTCGTGTTGAATCCAATTTCAGCCAGCCTGATTTTGAAGACGCGGTCCGGCAGTGTGTCGAGTACATTCGGGCGGGTGATATTTTTCAAGTCGTTATCAGCCAGCGACTGACTGTAGAATTCGAATCAGATCCGTTCGAGATTTACCGTACTTTGCGAGTTGTGAACCCTAGCCCTTTCATGTTTTTCTTGCGCACCCAGGGTGTGACGTTGATTGGAAGTTCGCCCGAAATTATGTGTCGCGTGGTCGACGGTAAAGTCACCGTGCGGCCTTTGGCTGGAACACGACCCAGGGGTGGGAATGAATCCGAAGACCAACGTCTGGCGGAGGAACTGCTGGCTGACCCGAAGGAACGGGCAGAACACGTCATGCTTGTCGATTTGGGGCGCAATGACGTAGGCCGAGTGGCACGTTACGGAACCGTGGAATTGTCAGATGTGATGGTCATCGAACGGTATAGTCACGTGATGCACATTACTTCAAACGTGACATGCGAGCTGGCGGAAGGTAAGGATGCGTTTGACGCGCTCCGTGCGTCGCTGCCTGCGGGTACCGTGTCGGGTGCTCCGAAAGTGCGCGCCATGGAAATCATTGATCAACTCGAGCCGCAACGCCGTGGTCCATACGCTGGCGCGGTTGGTTACATCGACTTTAGTGGCAATATGGATACTTGCATCGCGCTACGCACGATGGTGATTCAAGGGTCTCGCGTGTACGTGCAGGCTGGGGCGGGTATCGTTGCTGATAGTGTGCCTGAAAATGAATTTCAGGAGACGATGAACAAGGCCCGCGGTTTACTCAAGGCGATTGAAATTACGGAGCAGCGTACCAGCAGCTGTTCACCGGCCAAGGACGGTTGAGAGTTAGTGCCAGTTGCGACGTTTTTGAGGACCTGTCTTGCGGTAAGGGTGACCGTCGGGATTTTCTAGAGGAGTGTCAGTTTGCTTCGACACGACAGAAACTCCGGTGGTGCGGTTCGTTGTGCCGTGCTGCTGTTTGGATTGCTGTTGTGGTTCTGCTGGCTTGCGCCAACCGATGCCTGGGGCCGGGCGGGCGGCGGCGGGAGCTACAGCGGTGGTGGCGGCGGTGGCGGCGGTGGCGGTGGTTACAGCAGTGGCGGCGGTGGCGGTGGTGGTGGCGAGCTGCTGATGTTGTTGATTGAGTTGTGTATCAGGTATCCCAAAGTGGGGGTTCCTCTTCTGATTCTCTTCCTCGTCGGTTTTGTTATCTACCATGCCAACTACAGGGGCCAGCCAGAGCAACGCCGCTCCATGTCGCCGGCACGAGGGCGCGCATCACCGCGCCGTCGTGAGAGACGTGTAGGCCACGACGGGTGGGTCAAAAAGGTCCAGGCGTCCGACGCGGCATTTGATGTGGCAGACTTTCGTCGGGATTTTGAGCATGCGTTTGTCGAGATCCAGCAGGCCTGGCAGAACCAGGACATGAAAACGGTCCAGCACTTTGTCACAGACGGTATCTATGAAAAGTTTGTCGTGCAGTTTCGCACACAGCAGTTGCAGAACTACCGTGAGAAGTTGGAGAAAATCGCGGTTCATGACGTGCGGATTGCCGAGTGGCGACCCGCGGGAGTGTTCGAAGTTCTCACCGTTCAAGTGGACGCCGCAATGGCGGACTACCGTGTTTCACCCGAAAGTGGCGAGTGGATTTCCGGAAGTCGCAGTGTGGAACATTTTGAGGAATACTGGTCGTTTATTCGTCGTCGCAATCTACAGAGTGCCGATCGGCAGGGGAGCTTGCTTGGCGGCGAGTGCCCGAATTGTGGCAGTTCCATCGAGTTGAACCAGTTCAGCCGTTGTAGTTCGTGTGACGCAGTCTTGCGCAGCGGTACACACGATTGGGTGTTGTCGGAGATTACCCAGGCCAGCGAGTGGCGTGCCCACCAGGCTCGAGATATTCGACACGCGGAAAATTACCGCAACCGGCATGATTCAGAATTCAGTCTGCAGCACCTCGAGGATCGCGCGTCGGTGATCTTCTATCGAAAGGCAGCGGCAGAACTCACAGGGTCCATTGACCCTTTGAGAAAGATGGCGACCGAGGAGTTCTGTGATGCGTATCAGCCGGGGTTGAGTGCCGCCAGCCGCAAATTCGACATCGATTGTGCTGTGGGTTCGGTAGACTGCCAGGGTTTGATTGCGGACGCCGAGCAGCACTATGCAGTTCTCGAGATTCGCTGGAGTGCCCGCCCGGCCGAAATGGGGGAAGGCGGCGAGGTTTCCGCATTCGGTCACACAGCTCTGTACTACAGCTGGATGGTGTTGATGCGTCAGGCTACAGCCCGTGGCAACCGGGAAGCAGCGTTTGCGTCTACGCAATGCCCGAGCTGTGGCGCGCCCGAGTCGGACCTCAAATCGGATGCTTGCGATTATTGTGGTGAGGTCATGAATACGGGTTTACACGACTGGGTATTGGTGGAGTTTTGCAGGGCGCGTGAGAGCAGCGAGGCGAAGCAATGGAAGCGTCGTTTGTATGACGCCTCCCGGTCCGTTGCCTTGACCTCTGCGGCTGAGACTGAAGCAATGCAAGAGGCGGCACCAGGGGATACTGCTCCAGAGAGTCA
>CAZITS010000081.1:0-1118 GCA_964542185.1 uncultured Pirellulaceae bacterium | reverse complement strand
CCCCCGTTGAGAGTCTGGCTTGGGTCATTCGCGTATTGGCGGAGGATGGGGTGCTGGATGAAACCGAACGGGAGGCGATTCGGCAATTGGCGAGCAAGAATCGTATCTCGGAAGAGATGGTGCAGCAGTGGGTGAACCAGGCGCTGCAGAATGAACTGCCCCCTGACCCGATGCCTGACAAGGCTTCCCAGCAGGGGTGGCTGGGTGAGGTTGTAGAGATTGCTTTAGCTGACAACCAGGTTGATGACGTGGAACGTCAAATGTGGAAACAATTGGCGAGTAGTCTGGGCATGAGCTGGTATGACGTCAACCTCGTGATTCGCAAGAAACAGCTTCACCCGCCTGACCCGACGGAGACGACTTCCGTATAGCCGACTGGCGATACGCAAAACAGATCGAATTGGTCTTTCGGAAACCCTTTGTGGTTGTCGTTTTGCAGCCGATCGCCAGGCAGCCACATTGCCAAGAGGGCAATCAGGGTCTACAACGCGTGCGTGCCTGCGAAGAGGTTGCGTACTTGACGATAAGATCCATGACACCCTGTCCGGGTTGTGCGGGTACTTGGGCCCATGGCCGAGTCGATTGATGGGCCGGTATGGTGGGTGGGGTGGTGCGTTAGACATGAGGGTGCTCGATGCATGCGGAAGTCGTATCGATTGGTGATGAACTCACGAGCGGTCAGCGTCTCGACACCAATAGCCAGTGGCTCAGCGAAAGGTTGGGCGAGTTAGGGATCCGAGTTCTATACCACTCCACTGTCGGTGACGATCTGGAGGCGAACGTCCGTGTTTTTCGCGAGGCGTTCGACCGTGCTGATTTCATTGTTTGCACCGGTGGTCTCGGGCCTACGGCCGATGATCTCACACGGCAAGCACTGGCGGAGGCAACTCGACGTGAGTTGGTTCAAGACGATGCGGCGCTGGCGCACATTCAGGCGTTGTTTGCGCGTCGTCAACGACCGATGCCTGACCGGAACGTCTGCCAGGCACTGTTTCCCGTCGGTTCCAGCGTGATACCCAATCCCCACGGTACCGCTCCAGGGGTTGATATCTCGGTCTCGCGTGAGGGGCGCTCCGCGGCACGGTTATTTGCCTTGCCGGGCGTCCCTGCCGAGATGG
>CAZITS010000080.1:0-12302 GCA_964542185.1 uncultured Pirellulaceae bacterium | reverse complement strand
TGGACGACCTGCCGACCAAGGGGGAGTTGCAACTCAGGTAGACGCAGGCAATTGCCAATTGGTCGCGGAACTGAAGGGGCGAGGTTTTCTGAAGAAAACGGATTGTCTCACCTGCGGTGCTTTCTGCCACGAGTCTCTTGGGGGTATTGGCGGAAAGAAATCACTAGTGAGCTTCAAGCTGTTGTCGGATATCGGCATACAATTGGTCGGCGCAACGGATCATGTATTCGAAGTCGTTGCCACACTGTACCCAGTCGACCCCGAGTTTGCGCACCTTGAGTGCGTAGTCAACGGTGGCTCCCATACCAAGTCCGACGTACAGTCCCGCGGCATGTGATTTCTCTGCAATCTGCTTGATCGCGTCTAGAACTCGTGGGTGGTCAATTTGCCCCAACATGCCCATCGATCCGGAAAGGTCGTTTGGTCCGACCACGAGTGAGTCGAGTCCTGGGATAGCCACGATTTCGTCGAGTTGTTCCAGGGTTTCTACGGTTTCAATTTGTGCAATGACGAAGACATTCTCATTGGCATGTTGCAGGTACTCGTTACCACCAAACCGGGCGTAATTAGTTGGCCGGCGTGGACCGAAGCCTCGTGTACCAGCATCTGGATATCTGCATGCATCAACAAATTGTTTGATTTCATCGACTGTCGTACTGCGTGGAAGAATGACGCCTTCCGCACCTGTGTCCAAAACGCGTTTGGTCCAGGCAATCTCCAGGCTGGGAACACGAACGATCGATGCGACCCCACCGGCGCGCGCCGCGATCAAGTGAGACAGGAGACTCTCCAGACTAGTGGGGTTGTGTTCCAGATCGATCCAGACAAAATCTGCGCTCGGTGCGATCGCTTCTGTGACACTGGGATCATAGAAAGTGATTCCTGGACCAAGACAAAGTGCTCCGGACGCGAGTTTTTCTCTGAATTTGTGAATGTTGCAAATCACGCGTGGATCCTCAAAGGTTGACCATGCAGGAAGTTTGTTGGAGACGCACTTGAGGTGCCGGTTGAAGTGGGAGTAGGCACCCATGAGGTTGGTTGGTATCGTTTGTCGACGTGCAATTAGTAAAGAGCGATGGCACGTCCAGGGCCACCGTGGCAGCCTTGAATCTTGACAGGAGCAAAGAGGAAATACGCCTTCTCTGGAAGTTCACCAAGGTTGGTAAGAAATTCCACACCCACGACGCCACGCGAACCCAATGCCCAATACGTTTTCAACGCATTCTTGGGATCGACACCACCGAGCGTTGGCCCGTCGGTGCCGATACAGCGAATTCCCCGGTCTGCAAGATACATTGCACTTGCAGGTGTCAACGCAGGCCAGCCTTCGGTGACGCCATTAATTGGATCAGCAAGGCAGGCGCTACCTTCAGGGAACTTTTTCATGTGTCGATCGGTATGTCCGCTATGAAAAAGAACAACGTCGCCGGGTTTGAGCTGGCCGTGTTCTGTTTCATATTGCTTGATAATACTAACAGTAATTTCTGGGGATGCTGGCCAGACCGCCCTGGTTGTGGATCCAACGAGCGGGCTTACATCGATGATGCGCGCCCAGCCAGAGGTTTGCGAAAGGGGCACTTGTTCTGTGGTTACCCCGGACACACCTCGAGGACCAAAATCGCGTTCGTATTCATCCAACGCGATACGATCTTCCGGCGCGTACACGTTCTTATCTATGGCCTTGGGCGGTAACGCGTAGGCCGGCGGTACAAGGTGTGTTCCGGCTTGGCTGTCCATGACATGGCCGTGATGGTAAAGCTGTAGATTCTCTGCCCAGGCAAAGTCACACTTCATGTAAAGCTGTCGGTGCTGATCGACACCCTTTCCAGGCCAAGTCAAAGGGTATTCAATCGACATGGTTACCGAGAGATCCTGGACGCGTTTATTCTTGGCGGAAGCGAGCAATGTCGGTGCCAAGTCGCCCACGATGGCAAAGGATCGGCCTTCACCGTAGGGCCCGCCCGCGTGTTTAGGACCCATCATGCAATAGAACGCCCCTGTAACAGGTAGTTGACCTAGTCCAGTCGCTCCTTCGGTAAAGATGGCACCGTATTTGAGCGCAGCCAGATGGGCTGGGTCTGCGAGCTCAGATGGGAGTGTGCCCATGCTGGGGCTATCGGTGCCAATGTGAAAGACGTTTCGGGATGCGATGTAGTCCATCGTCGTTGGGTCTGGGTCGGGATAGCCTGAGTATTTTTTCTCGATCACATCGGCGACGAAACGGCGACCAGCCGGTAGTGGTTGATAGTACTTGTCAGAGTAATCACTGCGAAAAAGAACAGCATCTCCGAAACGAAAAGGGCGATACTTCGCCTCCCAAGCTTGAACGTGCTGCTTGGTGATAAGCGGGCTCACTCCTGGAGCGCCGGTGTCCAGTAATTCTCGAAGATCGATGATGCAGGCCTCGCCTACAAATTTCCAAGCCGGTACTTTTTCGGTGAACTCGTTTCCGTAAGGTCCAGAATTAGGAAGCTTTAGTTCTGGTCGAGCTACCGAATGAGGGGGCACGTCCATTTGTGTCCCGGTGTTTCCGTCGATGTTCAGCGTGTCGATGTTGTAAGCACTTTTCCTGCCAATCTTCCTTACATGGGTCAAGCGGAACCGGGGAAAACCTTCTGGCCATGTACAGGGATAGTTTTCGGCGACCAGCAGTGACAGATCGATGAAACGCGATGGTTTCTCTGCATGTGCTATTGATGTTGTGAGCAAGAAAAAAACAGCAAACCAACAATAACGCGCGGGCATGGTCTCGCTCCCGATGTGCAATTTGAATGAATATGGTTGGAAACTAACAGCGAATGTAACTTGAGTACGGTAAGTACTCCCGGGGGACCGTTATTACGTCATGATATTACGTTGTCGAAATTACACCGCGACCCCGATAGCTTTGTTGAGGGCTGGCATGAGTTCCTTGGAGAACAGCTCCATGCTGCGTATCCAGCTTGCTTTGTCGTCCCAATCGTAGCTCATCAAGGTGAGCATGCCGAACGGCCCGGTTTCTTCGATAAGCTCTAATAAACGCCGCAGCACTTCATCAACGTCACCCGCGATAATCTGTTCTGACATGAGGAAGTCGAGGTTGCATTCACTGTCAGGCATTTCGAGATCACGTTTGTAGATCTTGCGGCCCAGGCCTTTGTCGAACAGCCGTCCGATGTACTCAAAATTACCGCCTAGCGAATTAGTGCGTGCTCGTTCCTGGGCTTCTTTCGTCGTATCCGCTAGGAAGATCGACCGGGCAACCTTGTACTGGGAACGGTCTGGCGTGACGCTCGCTTCCTGGGCAGCAGCTTCGTACGTTTTAAAGAAGTCCGCTATGACATTGCCTGTCACAAGGCAATGTGCGAAAGGTTGGTAGCCACGGGCCCCGGCCATCTTCATGCTCGATGAGTTGCGGCTCATCGCCGGGATCGCGATTGGTGCATGAGGTTGCTGTAGCGGTCGATGGACGAACCCGATTCCGGTCTCCTCGTCGACACTCTTGTCCAGGTCGATTTTCCAGAATTGACCGTCGTAGTGATATGGTGGGTCGCTTTTCCACAAATACAGAATAATCTCAATGGCCTCCTGTACCATTGCTGATCCAAGTTTGGGATCAAGTCCGTACAACTCTTGATCGGCGGTGACACTTCCTGAGCCAAAGCAGAGGCTAAGGCGGCCTTTGGACAAGTGGTCCAGGAAGGCTAATCGGCTTGCGACATGTGCCGGATGATGTTGTTGCAGGCAGACTGGTGCAGGTCCCATGCGGATTGACTGGGTTTCACCCAGTGCACGCGCGATGAAGATCTCGGGCATGACGATGTTCTCATACTTCATCGTATGGTGTTCGCCAATCCAGAACTCTTTGAATCCCAGTTGTTCGGCAGTGCAGATCAGCTCTAGATCTTCGTCAAGGCACTGGCTCCACGATTTCTCGGGAGGATGAAATGGCATAATGAACATGCCATAGTCGATTTGAGTTGTCATGGAATATCTCCTGCTTCTTCATCAGGTTTGTTGGAAGTTGGTGTTCGATGTAGCTGTGCCGCAGAATCTGCACGCGTCAAAACAACTTGCGTTGTCTTGATCAAGCCTCTGGCGCGTCATTCACTATTCTTGAGGATCTGAGAATAACCGCCGGAGAAATAGAGCAGCGGTTCTTCCTCTGTTGCGTCGCCGGCCAGAATCTCACCGATGAACATGTCGTGGTCGCCCGCGCGGACGGTGTTGACGATCTTGCAATCAACCCAGCCCAACGAGTCTGCCAGGATAGGTGCCCCTGTTTCAGCTGTCGTAAACTCAAGGTCTGAGAAATCCTTCGGGCCCTTGAATGCAAAGCGGTCAGAAATGGCTTGTTGTTTTGCCGACAGAATATTAAGCACAAAGCAGCCGGCCTCTGAGAACTGGGTGTGGGACTGCCCATCTTGTTTTACACATAGCAGCACCAGGGGGGGATCGAGCGAGAGAGACGTGACTGCGTTGGCCGTCATACCCCAAGTATCTTCACCGTTGCGAGTGCTTGCGACAGTTACGCCCGTCGCAAACTTGCCCATAATCCGTCGTTGGTCTTGAGGGTCGAATGTCATCGAGGTCATCCAACTATGGTTGTATGAAGTAATGCAGGCCAGATTGTAGCAGACATTTTCTCCGACTTCTTCCCTCCACGGGCCACAGATCCATCAGCCTGTGGGGTTGTGATCTGGGAAGGGACTTTTGATACTCAGGTGGATGAAGTCGTTGTCTCGCCAGCATGTTATGTTTCAGCTACCGAGCTGCTGGCTTTCGTTTTAGCCATCTATTCACGGTCAAGATCATGCAACGCACGCATAGCCAAGAAATCATTTCCCGGGCCCGGCAGCTTATGCCCGGTGGTGTCAATAGCCCAGCTCGAGCCTTTGGTGCTGTGGGCGGTGATCCGGTGGTATTTACGCACGGAAGTGGGCCGTATTTGTTTGATGTCGATGGCAACCGTTACATCGACTATGTACTGTCCTGGGGCCCTATGATTCTTGGACACGGGAACTCTGAAGTAACCACTGCGATTCAAGCAGCGGTCCAGCGGGGTACTAGTTTTGGCGCACCAACTCAAGCTGAGAATGATCTGGCGGAGTTGATCATTGAAGCGGTTCCCTCGGTCGAGAAAGTCCGGCTGGTAAATTCGGGAACCGAGGCGACGATGAGTGCGATTCGACTTGCCCGGGGCTATACACAACGTGATGTGATCATCAAGTTTGCAGGCAACTATCACGGCCATGTGGATAGCTTGCTGGTTGCAGCTGGTAGTTCCGCTGCAACGCTCGCAGTCCCGGATTCACCAGGTGTTACAGCTGGTACAAGTCAAGACACGGTAATCCTTCCCTACAACGACATCTCTGCAGTGAAAGAGGCGTTTCAACAGCACGGTGATCGGATTGCCGGTGTGATTTTAGAACCGGTTGTGGGGAATATGGGCTGTGTTCCAGCGAGTCAGGAATTTCTCGCTGCATTACGCGAGTTAACGGAGCACTACGGAGCTCTGCTCATTTTTGATGAAGTGATGTCGGGCTTTCGAGTAGCCTATGGAGGTGCACAGCAACTAAGGGGGATCATTCCTGACCTGACGACACTCGGAAAAATTGTGGGTGGGGGAATGCCGATTGGTGCATATGGAGGCAAGTCCGAGATTATGGACCAGATGTTGCCCAACGGAAAAGTCTTTCAGGCCGGTACGTTGAGTGGTAATCCAATTGCGACAGCTGCCGGCATTGCTACGTTAAAGATTTTGCGTGATGAAACGATCTACGTGGAATTGGAGCGTAAAGCAGCTGACCTTGCCGCAGGGCTGCAGTCAGCGATTGGAGACGCAGATGCCCATGTCGCGCGCGTGGGTAGCATGTTGACGCTGTTTTTTCATTCACAGCCAGTTTCTCATTGGGAAAACGCGGCCCAATGTGACACCGATCGCTTCGCACGATTTTTTTGGGGAATGCTTGACCGCGGTATCTACCTGCCATGTAGTCAGTTTGAGGCAGTGTTCCTTTCGACTTGCCACCAAGAAGAAGATATTCGACAGACAGTTGATGCCGCGCGCGAAGTGTTTGCGGAGATTTGACTCGATTGACTTTTTGGGTGTCTGTGGTGGCGTTAAATGGCTAGTTGCTCTTGCGTTCATGACACCAGGTGAAAACCGCAGTGGCTCACCGTCTTTCGGCAGTCAACCGGTATGCGGGTACCGGTTGATCCGGCAACCTTTCTGCATGTGTCGGTGAGTCGGTCAGATTCTATATAGTTTGTCCATCTTATCAGCCGATGAACCTTTTCGAGTGTAGGTTTGCTTGCACTGGTGTCACGCTGATTTCGTGGCGCATGTCGGCGTTGTGTGCAGGCAAACTCGTTCGTTGCGGGAATTGTCACACGAGAAAGGGAACGCGGACTCGAATGTGGTGCAGCAGTTGTCAACAGGATGTTCCCGGAATTGCATCACCAAATGGTGTGACTGCAGTCGGGTGCGCACGTTGTGGCAGCGCGCTAACGATCGAACACGGATCGCGGTCGACGATTGATTTTACGGAACCGGGCAGTGCGACTGCATGCAGTCCAACAGATCGCCTTGCTGTCGAAAAGTTGTTTGAGTCAGGTACCGCTTCAGCACGTCTTGAATGGGAACGTTGTGAGTGGGATGCTAATCTCCCACATCCTGATTTTGCGTTGCACGACTTGGCAGAACCCCAGACGGTCAACCGTTATCTGCCGATTGCGTCTGAACCGCAGACGCCGTTACGGGAGACTCCTTCACAATGGCGAAGCGCCGGCGGCAAACATAAGGGCGCGCGGGGCTTGAACCAACGACGCCTGGGATGGTGTTTTGTTGCTTGGGGATTAGGTAGTGTTGTGCCATGCGGTTTATGGGCGGTGTGGTTTGTTGCTCAGAATGACAGTCTCTGGATGTTTGCAACGCTGGCGGCATTTATGTCCCTGGTAGTCCTTCTGTTTGGCCTTATTCTGACCCTGCATGCGCAGACTCGGCAGGTCGAGGCGATCGCTGGCATCTTGCAGTTTTTCGTGCGCGAGATTAGGCAGCTCCGGGCCGACGGCACCGGCGTCGTGAAAGATACTCAGCCGCACGCATCAGAGTATGCGAACGGTCAACGCCAAAGCCGCGCAGCTTGATTCAATTTCGGAGTGGGGGCCTGCCGCACCGGGAGTGACTTCAAGTGGCGAGTGACGGTGGGTTGCGCACTGAACCATTGCAGATGTCGTAGTGCCGTGCTTGATCCTACCCCTGACGCTGCTCAGTGGCGTCGTGTCAACTACATGGATCAAGGAGTTGATGTGGCAACTTTAGCAGGGCGCCAATCGACAAGATGTAATTCGACCGTGCGACGACCGGCGAACTCGTTGATGACAGGGCGGTATGCGACATCAATCGGGGTTTCGAGTTGAGCCATTTCCTCCGCCCAGTCACCTTGTCCAAAAGCGACAGCGCGCAGTTTTGTTGCGTGTTGCGACAGTCGTACGGTCAGGTGGCGCTCGCCTCCCCCCATCCGTTTGGGCTGATCGATTTCTACGCAGCTGGCACAGAGGACCGGGCGCGGGTTCCCTTGTCCAAATGGAGCCAATTGTTCGATTTGTTCGACCGTGCTCAAGGTAAGCTGTGACAACGGTGCTTCGGCATCGATGTGAATTTCTGGGATACGGGAATGGTCATTGCTCTCACTTGCCGCATATTGCTGAAAGTCTTCTCGAAATGCATCGATGTTGTCTTCAGAGATTTGCAGGCCTGCCGCCGCTTCGTGTCCGCCGTGAGAAATCAAATGCGCACTACAGTGCTGCAGTGCTGCGTGCAGGTTCAGCCCGCAGGCACTACGGCCGGAGCCGATGCCAGGTTTGCTGCCGAGCGTATCGGTAGAAATGAGAATTACCGGTCGATTGTGTTTTTCCGCTAACCGTCCAGCTACGATGCCAATGATGCCTGCATGCCAACCTCTTCCGGCAAGCACTAATGCAGAATCTTGATCGGGGTCTGTCGTTTCCTTCACCTGTTTGGAAGCGGCTAGTTGAACACTGCGTTCAAGACTGACTCGGCTCTGATTCAGTTCGTGAATATAGGCGGCTAACGCTGTGGCCCGTTGAGGGGATTCCGTAACAAGCAGTTCTACACCAAGTTGGGCCTGGCCTAGTCGCCCGGCAGCGTTCAATCGCGGAGCAAGTGAAAAGGCGATGTCGTCACTTGAAAGTGATGTTTTCTTGTCCAGTTGGGTTAGTTGCATCAGCGCCTGCAGCCCAGGCTGCGCCCGATCTTGCAAACTTCCCAGTCCGTGACGTACGAGGATGCGATTTTCGTCCAGCAAGGGAACCATGTCGGCTACGGTTCCAATCGCCGCGATCCCCATCGCGGACATCAGAAAATTCCGCATTGGCACGCTGACCTTTTTCGCCTGGCTTGCCTGTTGACAAAGCGCCCAGGCGACCTTGAAGGCCACGCCGGCACCACACAGGTAACCGAACGGATAGTGGGTGCCTGGCAGACGCGGATGGACGATAGTAGCAGCTTGGGGTAGCTCGCTGCCCATCTCATGGTGGTCGGTGATGATTAATTCGATACCGAGTTCACGTGCTGTTTCAGCTTCGGACACGCTAGCGATGCCACAGTCCACTGAAATGACCAGCGATGCGCCTCGTTCCGCCAGGCTGCGTAAAGTATCGTGTTTCAGGCCGTAGCCCTCTTCGAGTCGATTGGGGATGTGGTACCCGACGTCGGCCCCAATGAGTTTCAGGCAAAGATAGAGGATTGCAGTTCCGGTCATGCCGTCGGCATCGTAGTCACCATGAATGACAATGCGTCTACCTGCTTTACTGGCCGCAAGAAGACGTTCTGCAGCATCCGTGGCACCGGGTAGTTCGCCGGGGTCTCGAAGACCGGACAGTCGTGTGTCCAGGAAGCTCGCGACTTCTTTAGCCTGATAGAACCCTCGCGCAACCAGCAGTTGTGCTACGATTGAAGGGACCCCTGCCAGGCTGGCAAGGTCTTCAATTCGTCCGGCGTCGTGTGTGGGAATGCGCCAACGCTTATCCATAGCGTCCCAAGGAATTCGACATCCTGATGAATTCGGGAGGTTACATTACTAGAGCGCGAATGACCGTTGGTTGACTTTTTGCGAGTTCAGACGGTTACGCCTTGTCGAGGGCAGCTAATATTTCCCGGTCAAAATGAAGGCCAGACGCGCCATTTCGGAGCGTTTACTTTTTCTTTTCCACATGCAGCGTATGCTTGCGCAGCCGCGGACTATACTTTTGCAAGCGTAATTTCTCACCGCCTGGTTTGCGGCGCAAAGTATAGTTGTAGTCGCCAGTTTCTTCGCAAACGAGGAAGATGACTTCGGCTTTCTTTCCTCTCTTGGCCATCGCAGGTCGTCCTTACTACTTGGTTCTATTCTCGTGTGACACTGCCTTCTCGTGTGACAATACCCCACTTACGACTGCCTATCTTAGCGGAACCCGTAGTCTGGTGTAACCGTTGCCCGCTCATTCGGCTCATCGGCGGGGCTGGCATTTGACAAGGGGCACTGGTTCCAGCCAATGCATTAAGGCTCGTAAACACCACGTACACTATTAGTTAGGCATTCGCTCAGAGGCTGGCTGCAGCTCGAATGCCACACCGGATTAAACGTAGTAACCAGTGGCAGAGCTTGCGTTTACAGGCAAATTGGGTACCTTTAGTAATAGGGTTCTGCGTTGCGGTGCGGGCCCGTTCTTGAGGGCAAATATCTCCTAGCTCAGAAAGCCCTGGAATGGCGACTGAACTTTCCGGCAGCGAATCTGGCATCGAAATCACAGATTCGACTGAAATTTCGCAGCGGCCCCCTGCACTTCCGGGTGCTGAAGCAGAAACTCAGCAACGTCCATCCGAGCAGGCCGGCACACCGACCGCGGAAGCGGCGGAGGAAGAAGCCGAGGAGCAGTCGGAAGAGCCACGCAAGAGCCGGTTCATACTCCTCAATGCCGTGCCCAGCTGGCTTGTCAGCCTGGTGGTTCATAGTGTCGGGTTGATGGTCTTGGCTTTGATTATGTTGCCGCTTACGGAAAAAAAACAGTTATCGATGGTGAGCCCTGGCGAAGTAAGTGACCAGGTCGAAGAGTTCGAGCTGGAGGAGTTCGAGCCCCTGGAGGTCGAGGAATTGGTGACCGAGGCTGTTGTCGCGGTTCCGACGGAAAAGACGAGCGAACCGAATATGCCTACTGCCGATGACCTGGATCCACCGGCTGCGATGCAGGTCGAGTTGGTGGACGTGAGCAGCCGAGTAGCTCCCAAGTCTGACTTGATGGCGACGATTGGTGCTGCAACAGGGACCGGGCTCTCCGGTCGATCGGATGCAATGCGCAAACAATTAGCTGCTAAAGCGGGGGCAACCAAAGGTAGTGAAGCAGCCGTTGCCAGGGCGCTGAAGTGGTTGGCGCTCCATCAGCTTCCGAATGGTGCCTGGAGTTTTGATCACCGCCCATCACCGGCTTGTCGAGGAAAGTGCCGGAACCAAGGGAATCTCGCTACATCGTTCAATGGTGCAACAGCGATGGCTTTGCTGCCGTTCTTGGGTGCAGGTCAAACGCATCAGGAAGGTAAATACCGTCGTGTCGTTGAAAAAGGGTTGTATTTTCTTTCTAACAACATGAAGGTTCGGCCCGGTCCGCGCGGCGAACTATCCGACGCAGGGGGCCGCATGTACTCACATGGTCTGGCGTCAATTGCACTCTGCGAAGCGTACGCCATGACGAATGACCAGAGTTTGCTGCAACCTGCCCAGTATGCAGTGAATCACATCGTGTTTGCACAAGATCCGGTGGGAGGCGGTTGGCGGTATTCGGCTAAGCAGCCAGGTGATACCTCGGCAGTTGGTTGGCAGCTGATGGCATTGAAGAGTGGACATATGGGCTACTTGCAGGTGCCACCACAAACGGTTGCCAAAGCGTCTATGTTTCTGGACGCGGTATCTATTCAGCAGGGTGCGTTTTATGGCTACACATCACCTGGTCGTGGGCCAGCTACAACTGCTGTGGGCTTACTTTGCCGTATGTATTTAGGTTGGAAGAAAGATCAGCCGGGCCTGCAGGCAGGAGTCAAGTTTCTGAGCAAGACTGGGCCGCTGAAGACAAATATGTACTACAACTATTACGCCACCCAGGTCCTTCGCCATTGGGAGGGACCGGAATGGACTGAATGGAATAATGAAATGCGGGAATGGTTAGTTGATTCTCAGTCCCAGCGTGGGCATGAAAACGGTAGTTGGTACATGGGTGGCGGCCACTCCGGCCAAGGCGGCAGATTGTATTGCACATCGATGGCGACAATGATTCTCGAAGTCTATTACCGCCATATGCCTATCTACCGCAAGCAGGCTGCTGAGGAAGATTTTCCTTTGTAGACGTCGCTCGTTGTCTGCGTCAGTCGTCTCGGCCTCTTGTCGGTTGGCCATCCCCCCCCGAAGTTTTCTGCCGGTCAGCATTGGTGGACTTTTCTTTCCAGCGGCCAGACCGGAATTTGCAGGGAATCCAGTTTCAGTGGGGGTTAACAAGCAGGCTGCGTAGCTGCCTGAATGCCCACCAATTCCGCGTTCTGTTGGTGGCATAATACCGCCGCCGCGAGTCGGCCCGTTGGTTGAGTTCTTGTCTTTTCTTTCTGAGCGTGACTGCAGTGGCGCTGATTCAGGTCAGTGAATCACGGGGCAAACATCGAACCACTCGCGCTGGAATTGTTGCATCCATTGGTGGCTGGTAGCGGGACCCCACTCTCCGGGTTCATAAAGTTCCAGAGGCGGCGCCTGTCCGTTTTGCCAGGCATTGAGAATAGGGTCGACGATTTGCCACGCTAATTCAACTTCGTCGCTACGCGCAAAAAGACTTGCGTCGCCATTGATCGCATCGAGCAGGAGTGGCTGGTAAGCGTCGGGTAATTGCTTGGAATAGCCTTTCTGGAAACGGAAGTCGAGGCTGGCTAACCGCGGTTGCATACCCCCATCGGGTACCTTGCTCTGGAAATGTAATTGAATGCCTTCTGCAGGTTGTATCTGTATGACCAGACGATTTGCTCCAATGTCAGTCGACCCATCGCCAAACAGCAAGTGGGGAGGCTTGCGGAATTGGATGACGATTTGTGTTGTTCTGCAGGACATTGCTTTCCCACTGCGCAAAAAGAAAGGCACACCATTCCAACGCCAGTTATCAATTTGCAATTGAATTGCCGCGTATGTAGCAGTTTGGCTGTCGTGAGATACGCCTGGTTCGTGCCGATAGCCTTCGTATTGTCCGCGTATCGTGTGGCTAGAAAATTCCTGCTGGTGGAGTGGGCG
>CAZITS010000079.1:0-12310 GCA_964542185.1 uncultured Pirellulaceae bacterium | reverse complement strand
TTGACGATCTGTAGCATGCTTTGCCTTGACTTCAGCGGGTTGCGGATGACCAACGATCCAATATAGCCCACCGCCAGCAGCGCGGTGAGATCCAGACGGACAAGCAGCTGATCGTCTCCCAGGCAATGCGGTTTTCGACGTAGCGACGGACGATCCCGCGCGGCGCACGTCTCTATTCCCTGCGCCGCCGCCTGGGTGCCGGTCGTCCCCGCGTGCGAACGCGCTGGGGAACCGGAACTTCCGTCTTCCAGAGCTGGCCGCTGCGACGGCCGTTGCGCACGTGCAGCCCATGGGTCTTGGACCGCCGAGTGAAACTGTTGGCGACAGCGATCAGCTCGCTTTTGAGGTCCTCCTGCGAGACACCCGCATCGATCCGCTTGATCAATCGACCCGTCAACCCGTAGGCGTCGGGTTCGATCACCAGGATTCCAGACCTCCTGGTGGCGCCGGCAACGATCTTCAGGTCACTCGATTTCGTCGTCGAACTGTAAATGAACTTGCCCGCCAGGGCGGTGTCCCAAATAACGCCACGCAGTTTTGCATTCATCCGATCCACTTCTCTGGGACCCGTACCGAAGACAACAATGCTGGGGAGACCATCGCAACTCGCCACGTTGATTCCCAGGCGAACACTCTTCATTCGGGGAACCGCCGGATCCACTTCCTCATCCCCCGCCCTTGCTGCATACTGCCTGGCGATCTGACGCAAGTCGGCTGCCATTGCCTGGGAATCCGTGTAGACGTAATTCGGGCCGCGGTTGCTGCGGCGGAGCTGCCGCTTCGCGTCAGGCGACAAAATGCAAAAACCGAAGTTGCGTAGATCTCCACCAGCGCGGCCCACGAACAGCGCCTTGAGATAGTTCGCCTCCGTCTTGTCCTCGTAGGTTGCCGTGCGAATGCAAACAAAGTCGCGCGCTGCCCTGATGACGTGTTCGTCGGACAGGAAACGCCTGTCCATGTTTTGTTTGCCAGGTCACCACATACCCGGCACGCCGCGGCATTGGGCGGCCGCAGTAATGAACAGAATCGGTTTCCCCGTGCGTTTCGCTTCGGCCAGGCCGTCCTTCAAGACACCATACCAGGCGATACCGGAAACGAGTTCCCGGCTGCCGGGAACGCTACCACCATAAGAGGGTCCGCTGGGCGGAGGCAGCTGGGCAGGGACGGGCTGAGCGCACACACCGACCAGCGCGATCGCCAAGGCGAAACCAGCCAGACTAGTTCCTCGGATCTTCCAGTGCATCGATAGGTTCTCGTTGGACAGGAAATGGATCGTTCTGCCGAAACTGGTACCATCGCTGTCAAAGGGGGGTTGGACAACGTGCGCCGCTTTGACTTTTATCATAACGAGGCATTCGCACCAGTGAAACAAAACTGGCCAGGCAGGATCTACGGCAGCGGGCTGTCGCCTGGATCTGACCGCGACATCGCGCAGTGGCACTGGCGAAGCTCTCTGCACCACGCGTGCCAGATGAAGAAATCGCAGGCCTGGTCGGTTGAAAGTCCATCGAGCTTCAGGCACCATCGAACTGGTCGACCCGTAGACCGCTGCACGCTGCGCACACCTTGTATCGATACAATGACCCTGCCACTACTTGTTTGGACAAATCCCTGTGACAAAGAAACTCAGCTGTTACTACCGCGTGCGTGTTGTTTTGTGTCTGGCCGCAATCGTTTGTTCAGCGCCGTTACGCGCTGACGACGCGTGGCGGCGGCCGTTTGATCCGGACGAACACACGGTCGTGCTGTATCACTTCGATGAGGGCACCGGCAACGAGACACACGATGCCCTGGGAGACAAGTCGCTGACGCTGCGTGCGAACAAGCGAGGTCTGTGGGGACGGCGAGATGGATTCGGCGCGACCGCCCGATTCGAGCGGAAAGACGATGACCCTAACCTGCTCGTCGGTCCGGCAAACCATGACAAGTTGCATCTGCGCCACTGCACGAAAGCGTGGACCGTTGAAGCCTGGGTGAAGTATGAGGGCCATGGCGGGCTGGACAGCGGACGCACGGCGCTCAATCTCTGCGGGACCGACGACGAAGGCTTTTCGTTGCCGACCGGACTGCGCGGCGGCTGGAGTTTTGGCCTGCACAGCAAGTCAGGCAAGGGCACACTCGATCGCGGCATCACGCCCTGGGCGCGATTCATGGGATCGCCCCGCGGAAAGGATCCCAATCACGATACCAGCGGCATTCTGCTGCCGTATGTTTCCCCCGGATTCACTGGTGCCAAGCCCGTGATGATCACCAACAACAACTGGCATCACGTTGCCTGGCAATTTCGTTACCAGGACCAGACACACTTCTTCTTTCTCGATGGCAAGCTGATCCGCCGAATTCAGCTTCCGATCCGGGACAAGAACCGAATCGTCGTGAACGACGCCGTCGATGTTGGTGTGCCATTTGTTGTCGGCGGCTTTCCCCACTCACAAGATCCTCCATTCCATCTGAAATGGGGAACGTTTGAAGGCCAGATCGACGAATTGCGGATTTCCAGCGTCATGCGGTACGCGGCTGCCAATTCACTCAGGATCGTTCGGCAGACGCTGTCCGATACCGGCATCAACATCTCGTATTCCGCCAAGCTTGGAACGGATGCGGCCAACGGCAACGTGACGTGGAAGATCGTTGATGGTCAACTGCCGCGTGGGCTGAGGCTGGACACGTCTGAAGGACGGATTCACGGCACACCAACGGCGGCAGGTCCACCAACTGACTTCACACTCGAAGCCCGGGACGAATCCGGGGCCACCGACACACATCGTTTCGCGATCACCGTTGTCGAGGGGCAATTCCTGACGGAGTCTCTGCCGTCGGCATTTGTGGGAGTCGACTTTCACGCGGAGTTGAACACTCGTCACCTGGCAACTCCTCTCAGGTGGAAGATCGTCAAAGGGAAACTGCCCGCGGGCATCAAGATGACGGTGGCGGGCGTCTCGAGTCGCTCTGCCACGAAGGCCGTTCTTCGGGGCACGCCACGCAGCACAGGTTGGACTCCGTTGACGATCCAGGTCACCGACGCCAATGGCGAGAGCCGAAGGCGTGATGTCGTGATGAAAGTGCTGCCCAAAGAACTGATCGAGATCAGACCGGACAAACAAACGGTGGCCCTGTTCGACTGGCAGGGGCCAGACGGAAAACTCATTCCGGACCGCATGGGCGAAGAGTCCCACACGCTCACCTGGACCAACATGGGAGGCGATCGTCGAGTGCGTTGGCCAGGCCGTACACAAAGATTCCCGCAGTTCACCGGACACGGCGAACACGGATTCGCAAGCGCTGGGAAAGGTCTTCCCAAGCTGGACTTCAAGACGTGCAAGAAGGAATGGACACTGGAAGCCTGGGTCCGACGCGGAGGGCCAATGCAGGCCTTCGGCGGCACGGTTCGCGGCAAGCACAGCCCGTTCCATTTCGGCCACGTCTGCGGCACGTACGACAAAACAAAAAAGGGAGTCTGGGAGTTGTATTTGTCTGACATGGAATCCACGGATGGAAGCATGGCTCCCGGCATCAACTTTTATGGCGCCGCTGCGGACCAGGCGCTGGAACACCTGGATCCGTGGCACCGCCCCACGGGTATCGTCGGGAATCGCTCCACCGCCGGCATCCGCGATACCGAGTGGCATCACCTTGCCTGGCAGTACGCTTACGACCAGGATCTGCACGAGTTGTTTCTCGATGGGCGTTTGATCTGGAAGATGCAGAGTCCCGATGGCCGCCGGCTGGTGAACGATCGCGCGCACGATGCCCAGTTCAGTGTGAGCACGCGACTCACCGGGTACAGTCGCTACGGCGGCGGGTTCAACTACCTCGGCGAAGGCAATTTCTTCGGCCAGATCGGCGAGATCAGAATCTCTGACGTGCGCCGCTACGGACGTTGAAATCCTGGTCCGGCATCCTGGCTGTGGTGATCCTGCACTCCCGATCCGTTTCCGGACACAAACAGCGTCCAGGAGCTCCCAGGCCTGGCGTGCCGAATCCGGCTTCCCGCAGCTGACACGGTCCGCCAGCCAGGGCCGCCGCAGGCGAGGTGTGACGGTTGACGCGCGCTACCTCGCAGCACCTGACCGTGTCCTGGAAAGTCGCGGCTTGCGCGAATCACTCCGGTTCGTTACCGCGGCCAGCGATCGGGATGGATGCCATTCGCATCGGTCCCCAAATCGTCCGGTCGATTGGGCACGTTGAAGTCGATGTCACGCGTATTGAGACTTCCCATCAACGGTTGCACTTCGGCTGGCAACCGACCGATCCGGTCGGCGTCGCGTTCCGGGACCTCCGCGATGGGACCCGCCCACGCCGGACGATATGCAATGGCTAACAGCCGTCGCCGCTGGTTACTGTAGTTTGGATAATTGCCGTGGAACACCTTCTGATTGATCACAGCGGCCGAACCGGCGGTACAGGTCACCATTTGCTCACCCGCATGAGCCAGATAACGGTTGTACGGCAGGCCGTCCCGGTGCATCGAAAGATGCGACCGCGGGATGACCTTGAACGGGGCGCGCTGCGGCGTCAAGTCATCCAGATAGTACAACACGCGGGCCAGCACCGGTGAACTGGCCTGCAAACCGAATATTTGTGAGCCATATGGCTGCGAGTCCGTGTGAATGGCAATCCCCGGATGCCCGGGCAGCGACAAATCATAGAGGCAGGACGTACAGATCAATTCGTCACCGAACAGTGCCGAGAGGAATTCGATCATGGCGGGCAACACAATCACACGGGCCACCTCGGGGCATTCCGGCCAGGGGCCGTCCGCGCTGCCGCGCAGTTGCGTCGTGTAATCCCTGGGAACGGTGGTCAACGTATCGAGTTCGGTCCCGATCTTTTCGATCTGTTCGGCGGAGAGCAGGTTCGGGATGACCACGTAGCCGTCCAATTCCACCGAGGTGATGCGCTCCGCCAAGGTGAGCCCCGCCCAATCCGTATCGGCCAGCCTGGCGTTGTCCAGGCTCTCCCGACTGTTGGTAAACTTCGTATCCATCACTACCTCGCGGTTCGACGTCGCGTTACAGAACTTTCCGGGAAGCTGGCCAACCAGGGCGGCTGGAACCACGTCGGCTCTACGATCGTCGACGCAGCGTTCCCGCCGGCGTACCCAGCGCCCATGGTGATCCGGCAACGCGTGGCGGGCTGGCCTACTTGATAACGCTCAGGCCGCACGTCAGCAAGCTGATCGCGCGGCGGCCGCTCCGGTCCGCAAGCAAAGTCCTCGCAAAAACCCGTCAGATTGGGATTCCATCGCGCACCGTTGCCCCAGCCCATGACCGCGCCGCAAACTGCCGGCCTGCCAGCGCTGTCTTGCAAAGACAACCCCCTGCTGATCGGGTACTCTATGTGCGCTGCGCGGCTGCTGAGGGCTACTGTCTGCGACAGTGCCCACAGGAATGGAAATCGCCGGCATCACCCTGCAACTCGATCATCCCGTCAAACGCCTTTCCGTCCACTACCATCCCTGCCGGTCAATCAAATCCTGACACTGGCGCAGGAAGGACCCCATTGCATGATCTCGCCGTCGATCGCGACTCCGTCACAGCCGATTCGTTTACTGCGCGTCACGGCCGCCGTGTTGGCCCTCATGCTGGCCGGGGCAGCTCCAGCTGCTCTGGCGGACTCACCGCTGATCGAAGTCGATTATCGGGCGACTGTCTCCGCAGCCGACATGATCTATCGGAGTCCCGCGGCGGCTCCCGTGGAAGGACAACCGATCGGAAACGGTCGTATGGGAACGCTGGTTTGGACCACGCCCGCTTCGGTAAACTTTCAAATCAACCGCTGCGATGTGTTCGCAGTCAACAAGAACGCCAGTGGCAAGCGGGATGGTCCCACCGACTATGCCGGCGGCGTGGCGCGAGTGACCATCGACGTGGGTGGCCCGGCACTGGATCGGGGCGACGGATTTCTCCAGCGGCTTTCCTTGTACGATGCCGAGTGCAGCCTCAGCGGTAACCAGGTCCGCGTGCGCTGCTTTGTCTTTGCCGAGTCCGACATTCTGGCCATCGAAATCGACGACCAGCGCCAGACGCCGCAGCCGATCCGGGCTGAACTGGCGATGTGGCGCCCCCCCGAGGTCAGACACGGTGGCCATCGGGCGCAGTACCAGTGGGTGCGCAACGGACCGATGATCGGCGTCGTCCAGCAGTTCACCGAGAAAGACCACCACTGTGCGTCGGCCGTCGCCCTGCATATCCCCACGGGCGAAGCCACCTACGTTGAGCCGGGCGCCGAAGCCGGCGCAAAAAGTCGGCCAATCAGCAACATGTTGGCCAGCCGCTTTAGTGTCAGCACGTTGACGAAAGACCGCGCCCGCATTCCGATGACCATCTCCAACCTGCAGAACGGCACCTACGAATTGACGACGTACCACCACGATTCACTAGGGGGTGGCGTTTGGGATTCGATTACTGTCAACGGAGTGACCGTCAACAATGTGGCCACGTCGACCGGAGATGGGCCCGATCGCGTTGGCAAAGCATTCTTCAAATTCGAAGTGAAGCAGAACACGGCAAATGTCCTCTTCACCAAATCGACCGCCAACGGCGCCGACGGCGATTCCGCCGTGACCGGGTTTGCCCTGACACGCATTGCAGCATCAGAGACAAAGGCACCTGAGCGCGATGGGAATCAGCAGCAAGCAGGCACCTTGCTGGTCGACTTCCAGGCCAACGGCAGTTCCGACGGATCGACACAACTCGCGGTGGACGAGGTGGGGTGGGAGAAGTGGACGAACCCGAACACGTCTACCACCTTCATGCCACAGACAGTCCGTTATCAAAGTGTGATCGGTGTTGCAGGCAAGGTCGATGTGACTGTCGGTGCGGACTTGGACCAGAACATCGCCCCGGGCGTCTTTCCACAATGGCGCAATCGCGCTCCGATTACTCATGTGCCCGAGAAAAGGAAACGCCAGCTTGTGCTGCCAGCGGCGCGAGGAAAGCGGACCGTGTTTGTCTCCAGCGCCGCCTCGTTCGCGCCGGACGCCGACCTGCCACGCCAGGCATTTGCCCTGCTGGATAATCACACCCGGCAAGCAGACGCTTATGACAATCTGCGGGCCCGGCACGTGGACTGGTGGTCGGACTTCTGGTCGCGGACGTTCGTCCATTTGACCAGCGAAGATGGCGTGGCCCAGTTCATGGCTCACCTCCGCACCTTGCACCTCTACTACATGGCCAGCTCCTCGCGAGGAACGCTGCCTGCCAAGTGGAACGGCTCGCTGTTCAGCGTTAACGGCGACAAGCGATACTGGGGTGCGCAGTATTGGATTTGGACGACCGCAATTTCGCATCACCCGCTGTACGCGGCGGACGCCAGCGAATTGGCAGATCCCTATTTCAATATGTATGTCAAACAGCTGCCCGCTGCGCGGCAGGCCGCCAGACAACGATGGGGTGTGCAGCACGGCGCCTATTTCATGGAGGCCGGGCCGTTCGACGGGCCTGTGATCCTGCCACCAGCGATCGCCCAGGAATACCAGGATGTCTACCTCGGTAGAAAGACCGTCAAAGAGCTATCTCCAGCGGCCCTGGCGCTGGGACAGTATGAGTGTGTGCTGACACAGTTTGCCGATGGCCATAGTTTCCGTGGCATCGCCGGGCGGTATTCGTTTGTCAGTCATTACGTCGCCTGCGGCAGCGATTTGGCAGTGCAGGCATGGTGGCGCTATCGGTACAGCGGAGACAAAGCCTTCTTGAAGACGCATGCCTATCCGCTACTGCGCGATACACTCGAGCTCTACCGCGGACTCGCGCGCAAGGAGGAGGACGGCAAGTACCATCTCTATGGACTCAACCAGCAGGAGGGGTTCTGGGGCATCAACGACGGAGTCGTCGACTTGGGCGCGATTCGCGGTACGGCGCCACTGGCGATTCGAGCTGCCGAGATTCTCGGTGTGGATGCAGACCTGCGAGACAAGTGGCGCGAGTTTCTCAAGCACCTGCCGCCGTACCCGATGGGTCGTGATCCCGGTTCGCAGGCACTCGGCCGTGGCATGATGGCCGACGACGTTTGGTCGGTCGGACATCTTGGTGACGTGAAGCGGGGCGGAAAACCGGGCGCGACCCTGGCCTGGCCGATCTTCACGTTCGAGGACTGGACGCTGGAAACCCGTGATCCCAGACTCGATCGCATCGTCCGCAAGATCGGTGAGCTGAACTACAGCCGCGTGGCAATCGCCAACGGCAGCCGGCAGCCGGGAACGCACTCCACGCTGGTGATGGGTTCCCGGATTGGACGCGGGGACGACCTGCCAGCGATGACAGCCAGCTACTATTGGGGCTCCAATCCGTTGCCCAATGGCTTCAGCGAGTTCGAGGGCAAGACGGCCCACTCGATCGAGATCCTCGGTTGCATTGCCACCACATTGCAGGAGGGCCTGCTCCAGAGCGTTTCGCCTCGACCGGGTCAACCGGAAATCATCAACATCCTGCCGGCCTGGCCGCGCCACTGGGATGCGACGTTTCGGTTGCTCACGCGGGGCGGTTTCCTCGTCACCGTGTCGTGTCGCGCGGGGCGGCTGGAATTTGTTGAAGTCGAATCGCGCAGGGGCGAGCCATGCCGGCTACGGAACCCCTGGGCCCAACCCTGCCGACTGGCGCGCAGTAGCCCTTCCGCTGGCGGCTCCGGTCGCCTGTTTGCTGGCGACGTGCTGGAGTTCAACACCACCCAGGGACACGTCTACCGACTGTTGCCAGAGGATGCAGCACAACCTGAGCCTCGGCGCGTTGCGCCCCGGCGGGTTACGGAGCCAACTTCCTACTCCTTCACGTTGTCTAACGGCAACGTCGTCAGCGCGACACTCGGTCGGCCCTGACTTGTGCCGACCGCCAGCAGAGAAAAAAGGCGCTGGCAACTTGCCCCGGTCGAGATGGCCGGTTGGTCGCGGGCTGCGTCAGCGGGTTGCAACCCGTATATACTGGCCGTGCCACCGTCGCCGGCGCTGCGCTGGGGCCGGTCGACGTTCTCCGACACCTGCTACCCCTCTCCGCTGGGAGTGACCACCATGACAGACTCTTGGACCCGACGCGGGATGTTACAAGCGACGGCCTCTGTGGGGGCCGGCGCGGTTTTTCAGGGACCTGGCCTGCGTGCCACTGCAGCAAGCGTGGCCTCCACACCTCTGGACGTGGGCGGGCGCCTCGAGCGGGCCATCGACCCGCGCTGGAGTGCGGCCATGGATGGGTTGCGGCTCCAGCAACAGCGACCGGTGCCGCGGGAAATCGTGTTGTCGAGTCCGTCAGGCGTGGTCGATCCCCGGCGGCGTTCCTGGGAATCGATGTTCGGCTACGTGTCCGTGCTGAAAGATGGCGACCTGTACCGCATGTACTATCGTGACGCGCGTCCGAGCAGCGACCCGGACGGCCACGAGTTTTTCTGTTATGCCGAGAGCCGCGACGGCATCCACTGGACCAAACCCGACTTGCAGCTGTTTTCCATTCCAGGTAGCGACGCTGGCAACGCCATCACGGAAGAGAACAAGGCGAATCCAGAGGACGACGATCCCGATCACCTGCCCTGTATTTCACACAACCTGCGTCCGTTTATCGATACGCGACCCGGCGTGCCGGCGTCCGAGCGTTACAAGGCGCTGGCCGGTGGATTCAACTCCAGCCGACGGCCAGCCGGTTTTTGGGCGTTGACAAGCGGCGACGGAATTCACTGGCGCAAGCTGCGCCAAGACTGGGTGATCGATCGCTCGCATTGGCCGCACGGATCGGACTCGACGCCTGCCTGCGCGCACTGGTCCGAGGCCGAATCGCAGTACGTGGCCTACATCCGCATCCGCGTCAATCCGAGCAATCCTACCGAGGGCCGGGTCGGCGGACTGCGCTGGATCGGGCGCGTCACGTCAGAGGACTTCGTCCACTGGTCAAAGGTCACTCCGATGAAGCCGCTGGTGACCGACCTGGATCCTGGCAAGATCTCCGGACGCAGCGTCCATTTTTATACCAACGAGACCCATCCCTATTTCCGCAATCGGCAGCTGCTGATCGCCTCGCCGGTGCGCTTCTTTACCGGGACGGTGTTTTCACCAGAAGAATTGGCCCGGATGCCGGCCGAGATCCAGCATCACCAGCGAGAACATAGTGTCGGTTATTCGGATGCCGTGCTGTTGACGACTCGCCCCGGCGAGCTGTCGTACCGCCAGCCGTTCGCCGAAGCGTATTTCCGACCAGGCCCGAACCCGCTTCACTGGGGCAACCGGTCCAGTTATCCGTACATGCGGTTCGTGCCGACCGGCGACGCGGAGATGTCCCAGTTCGCGCGGCACGGGCGCGGTTCCTATTCTTACGTACAGCGCTATTCGCTGCGCACCGACGGCTTTGCCTCGGTCAACGCCCCGCTGGCTGGCGGAGAACTGCTGACGCGCCCCTTGAAATTCCGTGGCAATCGGCTCCTCGTCAATTTCGCCACATCTGGCGCAGGCAGTCTCCGCGTCGAGCTGCAGGACGCGCAGGGGCAACCGCTTCCCGGCTATACGCTCAACGACGCGATCCGCCATGTGGGCGATGCGATCAATCATACCGTCCGTTGGAAACCAGGCAGCGACGTCGGCCGCTTTCAGGATCGCCTGATTCGGCTCCGGATCGTGCTGCACGATGCCGATCTCTACGCGTTCCGTTTTGCCCAAGACGTTGCCACAGCGGATTAATGAAGCCACGACGTTGCTCCTGGGAAAACCAGTATGTGTCGAGGCGATCCTGTCGGGCCGTGAGTTGCAATCGGCAGGCGGCTCGACACTGGTCTGCCTGGCTTGCAGGGTGGGCAACGAATGCTGGATTGCTGGCGTCTCACTCTGGCATCCCGACGACAACAAAATAATGGAGCAGGTCTGTCGCATCAGGCACACCGGGTGTTACGGTAATACCCCAGGTAGATTCACATCGTCAGGTTTGTTGCGTCCCCCGGATTGCCAGCCCATGACCGATATCATGTCCCCGGAAAAGCGACGGCAGCTGATGTCACGGATCCGGGCTACCGATACGACACCCGAGCGATACGTCAACGCCCTGCTGGAAGCCAGCGACGTTGACTACGACCGCCATGCGCGGGATCTGCCAGGTCGGCCCGATTTCGTGTTCCGCCCGCAGCAACTCGCCCTCTTTGTCGACGGTGACTTCTGGCACGGCTGGAGGCTGCCGGTCTGGCGGCACCGGCTCTCTGACAAGTGGCGCAGCAAGATCGAAAAAAATCGCCAGCGAGACCACCGGAACCACCGCCAACTCCGTAGAATGGGCTGGACCGTCCTGCGGATCTGGGAACATCAGATCGAAACGGACGTCGTACGGTGTGTGGTGAAAGTTCTGGAGACCCTGGGGAAACCACACATCAACCGGAACGAACTGGCAGCCGTCTACACCAGCCTGCCGCCGCTCAAACGGCGCAACCGACTGCCCCGACCATAGACACAGGATGTAAACGATCGCATGGATGTGCGCAAACTGATTCGCAACAAACGCAGCCGACTGCGGCGCGGCCTGCGCCCGCGAGTGCTCGACCTGTTCGCCGGCTGCGGCGGCCTCTCGCTGGGATTCCAGCGCGCCGGCTTTGATATTGTCGCGGCCGTGGAACACGATCCGGTCGCGATCCAGACGCATGCCCGCAACTTCTCTGGGACGACGCATCCGCACTTTGCAGCCCACTGCGAACCGCGGGATATCACCGAGGTCGAGCCGGCCAGCTTGCTCGATTCCCTGCATTTGCGTGGCAACCCCGAAAATGCCATCGACGTGATCATCGGCGGGCCACCTTGCCAGGCATTCGCCCGGGTGGGGCGCGCGAAACTGCGGGAGATTGACCAGCACCCCGAAGCTTTTACGCAGGATCCACGCAGCAATCTCTACTTGCGGTACCTGCAGTACGTACAAGAGTTGATGCCGCTGGCGCTGCTGATAGAAAACGTACCCGATGTGATGAACTTCGCGGGCCAGAATCTCGCCGAAGAAATTTGTGAGAACCTCAAGCAAATCGGCTACCGCGCCGGCTACACGCTCTTGAACGCCGCCTATTACGGCGTACCACAAATGCGGGACCGGATGTTCCTGATCGCCTTTCGTGACGAACTCGATCTGCAGGTCCGGTTTCCGGCCCCTACCCACTGGGTCGATCTGCCGCCCGGCTATACCGGCTCCCGCCACGTCGCGTTGCGGGTACTCATCGAAAACGGTCATCGACTCGACCTGCGCCAGCTGCCCTTGCCTGGCCTGGAACCGGCCGAACAAGGCTTCATCGACCCGCCGTCTCCAGATCCGCAACTGCTGCCGGCAGTCACGGTGGAAAACGCCCTGGCAGATCTGCCCCCCATCAT
>CAZITS010000078.1:6891-12328 GCA_964542185.1 uncultured Pirellulaceae bacterium | reverse complement strand
GGCAGGAACACCGCCAAGACCCTCATCCCCACGGCCTCTCCCGGCTTGTCTTCCAAACCGCGGTCAAGGACATGAATGGGAGAGCGTTTCTGCATGTCGTTATGCATGCTTGAAATCAAGGGCAACGGCCGTGGCAACCGTGCTTTCAACTTTTCCAACTCGGTCTGCAACTCCTTCTTTTTTTCCACGGCGGCAGCGGCAATCCGTTTATTCAGCTGCTCGATCTGCTCTTCGATCTCAGTCGTTTGTCGCTGGTGGTTGCCACGTTCTTCCTGCGTCGCCAAAACCACATCATGCTCGTGTGTGGCCGCCAGAAATGCCTGCAGTTGGTAATAATCACGTTGACGTATCGGATCAAACATGTGGTCGTGGCAGCGGGCACAACCTACAGTCAATCCTAAAAAGCTTGCCCCGATAATGTCCGTCATCTCCGTCAAGACTTCATTGCGGCTAAACGCCACTTCTGGATTACCCGCATTTCTGCGAATCGGCCCAAGACGATGGAAGCCCGCGGCAACCTGATAACGCCAACGGTCGCGATCGTTTTCGGCAGACAACTCGTCTCCCGCCAACTGTTCCAAACTGAAAGCATCAAAAGGCTTGTCTTCGTTAAATGAACGGATCACATAATCACGAAACCGCCAGGCGCCCGACCGGTATCGGTCATACTCAAACCCTTCGGTTTCTGCGAAGCGTATCACGTCCAGCCAATGCTGCGCCCAACGTTCGCCATACCGCGGACTGGCCAACAAACGATCTGTCAGGCGGTCATAACAGTCAGGAGTGAGATCTCCCTGGACGCGCTGCAAATCATCCTGACTCGGCGGCAGTCCCGTCAGCTGAAAAAAAAGTCGCCGTGTCAACACGACGGAAGAGGCCACTGGAGCCGGAACGAGTTTTCGCACAGCAAAACGATTGGCGACAAAAGCATCGATTGGCGTGCGAACCCAACTCTGCTCGATTGACTTATCGACGACAGGCACATCGACTTGCATTCGGGGTCGGAAGGACCAGTGCGCTCGCTCTTCGTCCGTATATTGATCTCCATCCGCCAGGGAATACCCGACATCTACGCCGGTCAACAGGACGAGCACCAACAATAAACGCGGCCAGATGAAATACACGTCGTTCCCTTTCAGCCACAATCCTTGCGCAATCGTTTAAAACCTGCCAGCTGTTGTTTCCGGCACGGCCTGCCAAGCTTCAACCTGTCGGTCTTCAAAACGCCTGATGTTTGAGTCTAAAACCAAACTCCGCTCACTTCAACTCGTCGATGGAGACTGACGATTCACACTAGCCGGCCTGAACTCAGCTACGCCCGCCCCCGGATCAACTCAACCCATTCCAGCATATCAACCGATAACCAAACAGGAGCATTCGTCAGTTACTACCTCTCTCGAGAGTCGCTGCCCAATCCACTTTTACTGGTAGCCATCATGCCACTTGAATCCATACAGCTCCCGCCGTTCGCCCAGGCCTGGGCGAACGACATACTTGTCTACGTCGGTTTCGGAACCCTTGTCGGTCTGGCTGCGAAGGGCGTCATGCCTGGCCGCGATCCAGGTGGTTCGGTAGCCACGCTGGTGATGGGAATTGTTGGAACCTTGATGGGCTGCGGCCTGCTCTCTTATTACTACGGTGAACGGGTTTCTGTAATAGGACCCGTCGGTTTCGTGGTAGGTACTCTCGGGGCTTTTACCATTCTTGCGCTCTATCGACTGCTGGGTGGATACTGGTTCATTGAAGGGGGAAGGCCACTCCGCCGCTTCCAATCGTCCTACCGACGCCGACGCTATTACGACTCGGCCTATTACGATTGAACAATCTTCTGCAGCACATTCCAAACATCTACTTGTCTGGGTGACATGGGATGTCCTGTTTCGCCGCCACATCTAACGCGCGCCTCGGCGGAAGAACACATTACAACCGAAACATTTCAATCAACGACTGGGCTACCATGCCTGGATTCGAGAATGTCAAGACGGCAACCAGTAACGCCATAAGCAATCCAAAACTCAACGGAAATATGGCATAGGGGTTTGGCGAATTGGTGGTTCGCCGCAAGGCCTGCGTCAAAGCAACCTCTAGCGCGCGCCACCCGCTGTAATTCTGATTCGGCCCGCTTGAAATCAGTTCCGCATTACGAGTCGCACTAACCGGCTCGACGTGTAGCTGAACACCGAGATTCGGCAAGACCAGGCTTTCTCCTGCCCAGCGTGCATCTCGATCCAGTTCCGCCACAACACTCGCCAGAGCTGGCCGCAACTGATCCGCCGTCACGTTGTAGATGACGAGGCGAGGACGCAACAAAAGCACCCCCAGAGTCAGCAACAGTCCATAAAATGCCCCCATCATCACCCAGGCAATCCAACCCAATTCCACAATCGCAGCGTCGGGAAGAAACAGTCCTGCGGGGCCAATGAAAACAAGGCCGATGACCGCCAATCCTAGCGCGGCCACATCGCGTGCACCTGTTGTCACCAAGGGTCGTCGTGAGAGGTTGAGCAAGCCCAACAGGACAAAGTATGCGGCCAAAGGCCCCAAAGCAATAATCACGTGCAACGGGTCAAGTTGCATGGACCACAGACCTTCATTGTCAGTTCAAGCTGATTACAAATGAGACTGCCATCGTAGTGCCCAGCCTCTGACAGGTCAAACAACATCGGCGTCTGGAAGTCCTTCCACGAGCGGCACAAAGCGACATGCACAGATTTCGCGAGTTTGTTGGGTGCCGCCGACTTTGCGGATCGCACGCAGCATCTGCTGCGCAGGTGCGCCAAGCGGCGCAACCAAAACCCCACCTTCTTTCAATTGTTGCCAGAGCGGATCCGGGCAGTATTCCGTCGCAGCAGCGACCAGTATCCTGTCGAAGGGAGCCGGCTCAGGCCAGCCTTGCTTGCCATCGGCGACATGAATCACCCAGCGGTCGTACCCCAAACGCGACAGATTATTTTGAGCGCGTCGTGCCAGCACTTGATGACGCTCAAGACTTATGACTTCGACTCCCATCTCAAGCAAGACAGCGGTCTGATAACCACAACCGGTACCAACCTCCAGCACTGTTTCGCAACCATCGAGTACCAACGACTCTGTCATTAACGCAACCATATAAGGCTGGCTAATCGTTTGTTCGCATTCGATCGGTAAAGCCCGGTCCGCATAGGCATTGCGACGCGACTGGAAATCGAGAAACTCCTCACGTGGTACTCGACCAATAGCAGCTAAAACGCGAGGGCAACGAATCCCTCTCCCGACTAATTGCCTGCGAACCATATCACGGCGTTGCCCCTCCAACAGCTTGCCTCCTGACCATTACGAAAACACCCGGCATCGCATCGATACCGGGTGTGATCAAGTCGTCTGCGACAACTTCGGACCAATCTCTACTCACCGCCACTCTCAGCCGGCTTGTCTTCACCACCAGCGCCGGCAGCAATCGCAAACAAGTGGGTCTTGTTGGCAATATAGAGCACGTTGTTTGCGACGATGGGTGTGCTGTACACCGAATTCCCCATGTTGACCACATCGCCATTTTCATCGGCATTAATGGGCACCGGGTCGCCATCAAGGTCCTTCATCGCTTGCTTGGGGTCTGCCGACAACTTGAAAACAGAGACATCGCCATCCTCATCACCGATGAAAACCTTATCCTCAACAATCAGCGGCGATCCCCAGGCAGCAGCCAGCATGTCGTAAGTCCAATTCAATTCGCCGGTCAGTGCGTTCAAGCAATGAAACAGTCCACTGAAGTCAGAAATAAAGAGCAGATCATTCTTGATCGCTACCGTTCCACAACTTCGGTGCATTTCTTCTTCAAAGGCAATTTCGCCATCACCGTCCAGGTCATGCCCTGAATAGTGCCAGACGACTGCCGAGTCAGGATTATCAACACTCACTTCACCTTCCTCTGCAATTACCGCTTGCAGGCGTCGGTGCTCAATCGGACTTCGCTTTTCACCCTCTACCTTCATCGCCAACTGCGTGCTGACATCGCTTCCGTCCATCTTTTTGGTGGGATCAAGACACCACAGATGGCCGGGCCCCTCACCATGCTCGGGGTCCTGTCCAACTGCCACGTAGACAAAGTTCTTGTAGATCACCGGGGTCGCGATAATATTATTCCGAGTTCCCCGCCCTCCCAAGATCCACTTGGATTCTTTGGGGTTGGCGTCGAACTTCCACAACAACGTGGGCTTCCCGTCCTGCCCCTGGTCAGCCTTGAAACTGTAAACCCAACCATCGCCACCAGGAAAAATCACCTGGTCGACACCGCCCAAATTTGCAATTGCTGGCGAGGCCCACTGTCCATGCAAGATATTGGCACCCGGTGATTTATCTGTCCAATACACTTCACCGGTGTGTTTATTCATCGCAATAAAGCTCGGAGCCCCTGGAGCCGGCAGATTGATGTGCGACTCGTCCAAGCCATTGGATGTCGCAACAAACAAGATATCGCCAAGCGAGGTCACTGAGCAGCTACACATATTGTGCTGCGAGACCCCCAACTCCCGCATCATGTCATAGACCCAAATCACATCGGCTTCTTGTTTATCTGCCGTAGCAATCACTTTAAATCCAGATAGTGTGGGGCCTTTAACAGCAAGCTGAAACACCCGATCATGTCCACCGACTTTCGCCGTAATCACCCAGGAATTCGGCTTCTCACCCGCCGCCAGTGTGGCGTCGGCGGGCAGTTCTGCTCCCGCCTTGGCAAACAATTGCAGAATCGAATCCGGCAATTTTCCGTCAGCTAACGCGGCAAGCGCTGGGGCAACCTGATCCGTGTCCGGGTTTTCACTTTTTCGCAAGCCAAATAGTTTCGCCAACCCACCTGTAACCGGACCATCGTCTTCATCATCGTAGAATCCATCGGCATCGACACACCGCACCTCACCCCGACCGGTAACAAACCAGACGCGATCACCTTCGATTAGTGGCGCACAGCAAATGCCCTGAAGTGGCCAATCATGCACACGGCCAGTCGAGAGCTTCTCACTCGAATGCTGCCAAAGAAATTTACCCGTCTTTTCGTCAAAGCAAAGCAAACACCCTAGATCTACATTCGCCGGATAGCGTTTCATGTAGCCAGCGCTGTTGTTCGTTCCAACGTAGACGCGTCCACCCGCTACGACCGGGTTGCCATAGGTTTGGCTACCAACACGGGAAACCCATTTGACATCGACGGCTTCGTCCTTGATCCATTCATTCGTCTGGCGGTCGATTTCACCCACGTTCCAAGTCGTTGGAATGTTCTTTCCAACAGGAACATTATTACGTATCGCGGTGCCCCCCCACTGTGGCCAGTCACGGGTAATTTGATCTTCCGGTGGATTATTGTCGGCGGTCGATACCCCGTCGGCGGCCGGTTTCTCTTCGGCAGGTGCGTCGGCGGCCGGTTTCTCTTCGGCAGGCGCGTCGGCGGCCGGTTTCTCTTCGG
>CAZITS010000078.1:0-6791 GCA_964542185.1 uncultured Pirellulaceae bacterium | reverse complement strand
CGGCGGCCGGTTTCTCTTCGGCAGGCGCGTCGGCGGCCGGTTTCTCTTCGGCAGGCGCGTCGGCGGCCGGTTTCTCTTCGGCAGGCGCGTCGGCGGCCGGTTCCGTATTTGTCGTCACCGCGGGGCTGGCCGCGTCATCCTGGGCAGTTGGCTGACAACCCGAGATCAAACTGGTGACAACCATACCCAATCCAAGCGCAGACAAGGTCAGAAAGATCGCATTCATCCGTTGCATGTTAGGTTTATCCCCCATGATGACATTCGCAAATTTGAATTTGGGTAAAACGAGTATCTCTTACGGCTGAAGTGGCAAAACACCACTTGTGTATACATGTGGTTCACGAGCCTGCTTCAAGTTTGACTCCAATAACTCGACGAGTTGACGGTGCGGTTTCGCACGGCGAATCGTACGCGCCGGGTTCCCCTCCCACTTGACTTTGCCGTCAGGTCCAATCAGATAACCAATGGGCCAAGCCTTGATGCCATAATTTCGCGTATTTTGATTTGCCTTGTCCCACAACACAAATTGTGGCACTTGTTGCCGGGTCACACTTTTTTTCTGTGTCTCTAACGTCTCTTGCCGTCCCTGGTTAATCTCGATGATTACCAAACCACGCGAAGCGTATTTCCGATGCCACCTGACCAGGTAGTCTCTCAAAGGAGTGCAATTTTCTCAGAAATTGAACTGCAACCACACAACCTGACCCTTTAACTGGCTGAGCGTTACTTTCCTGGCCGCATTGATCCAATGTGCATCACTGGACCGCAACTCAGGAGGCCGTTGCCCCAACTGTGAGTAATAATATGGCCTCCTCTGAGTGGGTTCCGCCGCCAACGCATCCGTCAACAGGAAAGCGAGACCCCAACAAAAAACGACGCTGCGGATGATTTGGTTCTTGTCTGCCATAGCCCCAACCGCATCACGTTTCTTATTGCTCTGAAGTTTCATTGCATTGAAGACTGGAAATACGACGCCGAAAGCCGAAGTCACGATGTGAAATCAAACGCTCTCGACTGGCAGCAGCACGTTACATCGTCTCGCGTCATCGCCGTGAGTAGCGCTTCCTGAACGCCGCAACTAATTGTTTGCCGTTACTTTAATGTTGTCCAAAAACAGCTCCGCATCTTTGGCATTCCCAAACAACCCTGGACTGCCCGACAAATTAGGAGATGCATCAAATGCCTCAATGGTCCAGGCGGCGGGTTCGTCTTCATCGCGTGGCCAGACCTTGCCATACAAATGAGCCCGCTGCCCTCCCGAATCAAGCTTCTCGACGGTTGCCTTGAGCTTCATCGTGTACCATTGTCCCGGTTTCCAGGGAAACGGGATCGTTTTTGCCATACGTAACTGAGGCACCCAGCTGCGAATCTGCAGGCTCTTGCTTTCACCTTTAAGATCCATTGTGTAACCCTGGGCAATCAAACCGATGTCAGGCATCTTGTTTTTCGACAGTGCACCTTTGATATCCGCCTGAATCGTATAATTCGATAGTTCTGGATGCCCAAACCAGCAACGGCTACGAGCCCCTTTGGGAATGGTCGAAATTTTCACCATCGCATTGCTGCCATCCACCTCCCGAATCACGTGTCGATACCGCGCACCAACCCATGTCAAAGGTGGAAATTTCAGACCTTCAAAGTCAAAGTTCCATGGCAATGGCGGCACAACGCGAATTCGCGCCGTACCACTTAATCCTGATGCAGTGGCTTCAACGGCAGTCGCGTAATGCCCCGCACCGCCGGCGGCAGTAAATACCCCATCAGAAGTCATCTCACCGGGGCCCGTAATCTTGAATTCTGCGGCAGTCTCTTTAAGAAACTGGCCCCGCCCATTGAATAAGCGGACCGTAAATTTCTGCGCGTCACCGGGTTTAAGCAGCAATTCAGCCGGGATCACTTGCAATGTCGCCGGCTTCTCATCTTTGAGCGGAGACTCCTGGGCGATCGCAGGTCTCGGCACGACACCCGGCTCCTTGGTTTTGTCCTGCAGACAATAGAGCGCACTTGTCGTGGCGACGTAGATCTTGCCATGGGAACAAATAGGAGAAGCGTAGACCTCTTCTCCAGCAGGCAATCTTTTTCTTTTGACAACTTTTACACCACGTTTCGGGTCGGGACGAAGGATACTCCAGCCACTTGTACCAAATGCGTAGATCTTGCCATCCGCGTAAAGCGGACTGGCACGCATCGTTGTCCCACCTACTGAGTAAGGTCTTCGCATCACCGCCTTACCTGTCTTGATGTCAAGCACATGTAGCTTGGCGCGATCATCGAAACAATACAGCCGGTCTCCGATCGCGAGCGGAGCACATTTGCCCATCATTAATTCATCCTTCCGCCACAATGCTCCACCTGACGTGAGATCGCCCTGGCCACTCCCATCGATCGCAACCACCGCGCCCATCGCGTTTCCAGAGATGTTCTCCTCGCTGTGCCCGGTGAAAACCAAATCACCAATCACGAGTGGTGAAACATTCAAACCACGCCGTGAAAAACGATATTGCCAAATCGGTTCTCCTGTTCTGGGAGCAAGCGCCCACACGGCACCATCTCCCGAACCAAAGACCAATGCGCGACGCCCCTTGAACACCGTCAGATTGGGGGCACTGTAAGTGGTATCAAAGGGGAGCAAACGGGTGCCTTTGAACCAGGCAACTTCACCAGTCCGTTTGTCGAACGCCAGAAACCGATGCGCGGGCTTGGCCATTTCGCCCCAGCCGATCACGATCGAACTGATGACAACTAAATCCTCGAAGACAATGGGGAAATTAGTCCGTCCGCCATAAGTGCTGAGCAAACCAAACTTCTCGTGAAGTGGAAATCCCCAAAGTCGCTCACCTGTCTCTCCATTGAGACACTGAAAGTAACCGCAAACTCCCAGCATGTACACGTTGCCAGTTTCAGGGTCTCCAACCACGGAAGACCAACCCACACGCGTATCGGGCACGTCGGATAACCAAACGTTAAAACGGTTCTCCCAAATCGTCTTGCCTGTGACCGCGTCAAGGCAGACGATGCGTTCACCCTCCGTCGCAGTTTCAGGCTCTGCCCGCGCCATCACGTAAAGTCGACCGTTCATGACGATCGGTGTACTGCGCGTTCCCAGGTCGTCACGCTTCCAACTGACATTCGTTCCGCGGCGAGGGTCCCAATCATCCGGCAGTCCCGTCTCACGGGAAATCCCGTTGAACTCTGGGCCTCTCCAATAGTTCCAATCTAACGCATCGGCAGCCGAAGCGGCAGGAAGCGTGGTGAGCAATGCAATACTGGTAAACAGCAAGTATCCAAGGTGGCGACTCATATGTCTCATTCCGTCGGATTTGTGGCACAAGTCAACGTCGTAAGGATAAAAACCTTTCCACAGGGCCGCAAGGATCAAGGCAACCAACGTACCAAACCATCCCCTGCCTGCCCCTGTCGAAAACACTCTCCCAATAACTCGGCTCGCAGCGATTAGCAATAATCCCAATCGCACGCGGTGCAAACGGGAAATCTCTCACGCCTGCGTGGAGCCAGGCGCATCAAACCATTCGTCATCTGGACAAAACTTAGGAAACACGACAATCAAAACTTTCATTTTCCCAATGGCCCGATGGCGCGTCCCTGGTCGAATCAAGACACACATTCCGGGCTGCACATCGATCAAGTCGTCATCCAACTGCATCTGCGCATCGGGTTCACAATCCAAAAAGAAATAGGTTTCAGTCAGCCGCTTGTGATAATGTTCCCTCGCCGTCTCGGATATTTCAGTCACATGGATCGTGCCCGGAAAATCCTCCGTATCGGCAAAAGCGCGCCGAGCAGTTCCACACGGACAAGCGGTTCCTGGTAAGGAACCAAAATCCACAACTTCATAGCCGCGACTCAAAGCTGCGTCGGACATGAATCATTGTCCATCATGGCGGATGTAAATGTCTGGTTAGTCGACCCATCTTATCAGACCGCGCAGAGAGAGTCGACTTGCCCAAGCGACGATGTTCCAGGATCTGGAACATCGCGCTGGAACTCTATCCCGCACGCGTACGGCACAGCCAGGGTCAGTTTTCCTGGCAGGCAGGAAATCAGGACTCCAGCATGCGTTGACGCCGTCCTGCCAGATATGGCCAACTCCGCTCCTCGGCTGGGCGACGCCACTGCGCCAGGGAACCCAATCAAGCTGCCACGGGCTGGCTCAGCGAGCCACTTGCGCCCCTACAACCGCTAAAGTTTCACTATCTTCGGCGTTCGGAAAATATTATCCATTCATCGCCGTAAACCACTTGGAAAAAAATACTTACGAAAACTAAAGGGGGTTCAAAAATCCGGTCGATGCTCAATTTGTCAATATGGTTACAAACGCTTCTCCCCGTACAGCCATCACGCTTTACTGGCCACGCGAGGGCCCGCTGAAGTGACTTTTGTTTCCATTACCCAAGAAAGCAGACCCAGTCTGACTCAACCTACTTCACACTGCTCCAACTCCACCAATCTGTCCTGACCGCCCGAACTGTCAAACTGCCGTCCCGATCCTGGGTGCGATCCGGCAGAAGAATCGGACTCGGAACGTGGCAGGGTGGATACCAGCGGTCGTGGAATAACTGGCGAGAGTATTTCACGCACAGGAGAAACAGGCCCATGAAATGGACCACACTCATCGGATCTCTGGTCATCGGTATCGCACTTAGCTCCTCAAGCCAAGGCGCTGGCCTGCTCGACCGAATCCTGCATAGTAAGAACTGTGGATGCGAAACCAAGCCCGTCCAGAAATCCAAACCAGAGCCCAAATGTGGCGCTGAGAAAACAAAAACAAAACACAAGCCTAAATGCGGCACACCGAAACAGAAGCACACCGCTAAACCAAAATCAAAGAGCAAAGGTGGCAATCTGTTGCAGGACCTGGCGAATCACCTCAACCTCAATGGACATCTCAGTCTCGGCCACAGATCGAAATCGAAAGCGACACCCAAAACGAAAGCTCCTTCTCCCAAGCAAAAACACGTCGCAAAACCCAAACCCAAATGTGGTGCGAGCAAGAAAAAACACGTCGCCAAACCCAAATCGAAACCCAAGTGTGGCGTCGCCAAACACAAACGCCTTGCTTTGCCACGGTTAAAAAGTAAAGGCAATGCTGCTGGTACTCCCAGTCAACCCACGGCAACCGGAGCTCGCATTAGTCCGATACCACCAGCACCCATCGTTGATCCTTCCGCATTCTTGCATCGTAGTGGTCACGTTACGAAAGCCAGCTTTTCTGAATAACATCCACGTTGTGGATGGCAACGCATCTTCTTCACCTGCCTGGATGTCCTTTCCAGGCAGGTGTTGTTTTGCGCGTGCTCGACAGACCAGGCGGCCGGTGGCTGGGACAATCGCGCATCGCGGGAAGCCCTGTGGGAGATTCCAACCCCCGTTACGATCTGCGACAAGGAAGTTTGCCCTGCCGGTAGCCTGCACGTTGCCCTAGAATAGGGGCCTCTGATCTCCAGGAGTCGGTTGTGAACACGTCCGACGACGTACGCCCGCCAAAACCTGAACCTGCGGCCCCCTCGCTTTACCAACAGGCAGCAGACAAGGTGCGCACCTTTCCACAAGTAGCCGGCGTCTATCTGATGAAAGACGCGGCCGGTCGTGTGATCTATGTCGGCAAAGCGAAAAACCTGCGTTCGCGGGCAAGTAGTTATTTTCTCAAAGCAGCGGCGGATGAGAGGCGCACTGCCAATTGGGTTCACGAAATCTGTGATGTCGATTACGTGGAATGTGAAAGTGAAGTCGACGCTCTACTGATGGAATCACGTCTGATTAAAGATATCCAGCCCAAACACAACAAGGAACTCAAAGACGATAAGACTTTTCCCTATTTAATGATCACGACCCACGAAGACTTCCCTCGCATCGAAGTGACACGTGAACCGAGACAAAGCGGCGCAAAGCTATACGGCCCATTTGCCAATGCAGGAGCGTTGCGAGGTGCTGTGCAGATTCTGCAGAAGATATTCAAGTTTCGCACCTGCAGTCTTGACATCGATGAACACGACGAACGTTGGAAGTGGTTTCGACCCTGCCTGCTGGCCAGTATCCACCAATGCACCGCGCCGTGTAATTTTCAAATCAACAAGAAAGATTACCGGCGAGATATACGTCGACTGCAGATGTTCCTGGACGGCAAACGAACTTCCCTGCTGCGCCAAATGCAACGTGAAATGCAGGAAGCATCCAAAGCATTGAACTACGAAAAGGCTGCACAACTTCGCGACGAAATCCATATGCTGGAAACTCTCAACGAACGCGGCAAGCTCGACACACACGTTCAACCAGAAGTGTTCTACATCGACCCCAAGAAAGGCCTGACAGGACTGCGCAAGGTACTCCACCTGCCCGCCACACCGCGCACGATCGAGGGTATTGACATCGCACACCTGGGTGGTGGCCAAACCGTAGCTAGCCTGGTTCAGTTTCTGGATGGACTACCTTTCAAACCTGGATACCGCCGGTACAAGATTCGATCAGTTCAAGGTGTCGACGACTACCGGAGCATTCACGAAGTTGTTTCGCGACGCTTTCGACAAACCGAAGATGATGCCGTTTCACTCCCTGACATACTATTGATCGATGGGGGCCGTGGCCAATTACAAGCAGCTGCAGCCGCGTTTCGAGACCAGCAACGTACCCCACCCTTTTTGCTTTCGCTGGCCAAGCGGAATGAGGAAGTATTCACGCCTGACAACGACCAGCCACTGCATTTGAGCCGGCACTCTTTTGCGTTGCGATTGCTGCAATATGTCCGCGACGAAGCTCACCGTTTTGCGCAACAT
>CAZITS010000077.1:0-12347 GCA_964542185.1 uncultured Pirellulaceae bacterium | reverse complement strand
ATCGTGCTGCAGTGTCGGCTTGGGTGGCGTTCGAAATCCCAATGTATCGCTCCGGAGATCCCGGTCAGAGGATTTGCTCGATCACGCTCCCGTGCACCAGCGTGAGTCGCTCTTTGCGGCCCTGGTGCAGGTAACTGAGTTCGTCCTGGTCCAAACCCATCTGGTGCAATATCGTCGTATGAATATCGCGAAAATGGTAGCGATCCTCGATCGCGCGCAAGCCAATCGCATCGGTGGCACCAATGGCCTGCCCCCCCTGAACACCCCCGCCAGCCATCCACATACTGAAACCCACATTGTGGTGATCGCGTCCCTTGCCACCCTGTGCTTCGGGAGATCGCCCAAACTCTCCACCCCACAGGACTAAGGTCGTATCCAGCAATCCACGTCGCTTCAGATCGGTCAACAATCCAGCTACGGGTTGATCGGTTTCACCAGCCATTCTGAGATGATTTTCCTCGATGTCGCTATGCGCATCCCACTGGAGATTTCCTCCACCGCCGCCTGACACGACGACCGTAAAACGAACCCCCCGTTCAACCATTCTGCGTGCCAGCAGGCAGCGACGGCCATAATCATCCGTCGGCCCCTGCCCGACGCCGTACAAATCGAGTGTATCCTGCGTCTCGTGGGTAAGATCGAACACCTCCGGAGCCTGGGTCTGCATTTTGAATGCGAGTTCGAAAGCAGCAATGCGGGCACGCAGCTCATCGTCACCTGGGTCCAGGTTGATCTGATTCAAGTTACGGATCAACTCAATGGTCTTGCGCCGCTGCCGCAGGGACGTCCCCGCCGGCATACCCAGATTACGAACGGGTGTCTTACCCGGACGCAGCATGGTTGGCTGATAGGTCGATGGCAAAAAGCCATTGTCATACATGGGCAAGCCAGCCGGTAATGCCCCATCCGGATCGGGCAGCACAAGGTAGGCCGGTAGTGAGTCACTCTCGGTTCCCAAACCATAGGTAACCCAGGAACCCATACTTGGAAAACCCGGAACGGTGCGGCCACTAAACAACTCGTATTGCGCTGCCGAATGAACCACCTTGTCACCGTAACAAGAACGGATGACTGCGATATCATCCATGCAGCGCGCAGTATGTGGAAACAAATCCGAAATCGGCGTGCCAGATTCCCCCCCACGGAGGAACTTTCTCTGCACGCCCAGCAACTTTGCACCAGGCTTGATCTGCTGGTACTTGGCGGCGGCAAATTCTGCCGGCCGCGGCTGACCCGCCAGCTTATCGAGCAAGGGTTTTGGATCAAATGTCTCCAGATGACTCGGCCCGCCCGCCATGAACAAAAAAATTACCGAGTTTGCCCGTGCCTGAAAGTGGGGCGGTCGAGGAGCGAGCGGTCCCGATTCCGTCGCTCCTGCGGCGGATTGACGCAGCAAGGCCGTTAGTGCCATGGCCCCAAAGCCACAAAAGGAATCTGCCAAGAATGCCCGTCGATCGGCAATTCTCGAAGTTCCGGAAACTGGTAACAGGTTGTTCATCCCTTATTTCCGATCGAGCCGTTAAACCACACCACCATTACCATGCGAGAGGGGAACCATCACGCAAACAACTCGTAACGCACCTGCCCGGTCCCCGCGACTGGCATCGGTTGTCCAACCTGGTTCGGTACGGTCGTGTGTGCATCAATTCCCAACAGATGGAGAATCGTTGCCAGAATATCTTTCGGCGAGACACCATGTTCCAGCACATCACCGCCGAGAGAGTCGCTGCGTCCGATCACCTCGCCTTTCCGGATACCCCCTCCGGCCATGGCAATCGAATAGACACGCGACCAGTGATCACGCCCCGCATTACTGTTAAATCGAGGCGTCCTGCCGTGCTCACTCATCCACACGACAAGGGTCTCATCGAGCATACCGCGCTGTTCCAGGTCCAGAATCAAACCAGAAAAAGCGGCATCAAATCCCGGCAGCAGCCAGCCCTTGAGCCGATGATTCTGGTTCCAATGCGTATCCCAATCCGTATTTAAATAGGCGTATTCGTCCCAAAATACGGTGACAAATTTACCACCTGCCTCAATCAAACGTCTCGCGACCAGGCAGGACTGACCAAACAACGTCATTCCAAAACTCTCGCGTGTGCGGGCTGATTCTTGCTGCACATCGAGAGCACGATTGATTTGAGGAGAGGCCAGCAAGGAATAGGCCATACGACGAAAGCGGTCCAAATTGCGTGTTGCGGGCCGATCATCGAGCGCCCGCCTGGCTGCAGAAAACTGCTCCAAAAGCGAACGCCGGCGAAGGTGACGATCCAGCGTGACCTGCCGATCGAGCTGAACGCCGCGCAAGGAAAACCGTGCCTGCGGGCTGATCCCAGCATAGGGATCCAGAACCTGGTGCCTGGTACCATAGGGCCGCTGCTTGACGATCTCGCGCACCCCTTTTCCGTTAAAATCAGTGAGCACGGGATCATAAGCCCGCCCCAGAAATGCTGCATACGGCCCTGCTTCTACCGAAGCGGCTTCACCACCGCGCGAGTTCATTTTCCAGGGCAAAGCAATATTGCGAGGAATTCCCGCTGGTGCCTGCCGACGTTCCTCCACATAGTCCACGATCGAGCCGACGTAGGGCCAGTGCCGAGGATCTCGCGGACGGGTTTCCAATTCGGGGGTGTAATCGGGAATTCCGCTCGTTACATAGGCCGTGCAATGAAGTGGATAAGGGTGGGTCATTGACCGAATTACCGTCAAACGATCCATTACTCTGGAAGTTTTCGGCAACCCGTCGCAAATCTGAACGCCTGGCACACTTGTGGACGCCGGTTTATAAATGCCGCGCACCTCTTCCGGCGCATCCGGCTTGGGATCAAACGTTTCGTGCTGCGGTGGTGAACCATATGGCAACAACAAAATACAAGACTTGGCTTTGCCAAAACCGGGTAGCGACGAAGCTGCTTGCAAACGGCGCAGATTGACGTAATCCTGCAACCCGACACCGAGCATTCCCAAGCCACCAATCTGCAACCAGTCGCGGCGCGTCACGCCACCACAAAGTCGCCGCTGTGATCCCAGGATCTCGATCATGCCAGCCCTATCTTTTTGCTAAGCCTTTGTAGCCGCACAAATCACGGCCCTTCCCCGCCAAACCAGGCCGGTCTCACGCACCCTCACATGGCAAGCGTGTTCTGGACAATAAACAGACCACTTGCCCAGACCGCGTTTGTCAACCGATCCAGCCGAGCGTTGAGCAATTCATGCTCGGAGCACGTTATCGGGCCAGCTATCGACAGATCTCTAGTTTAAGATATTCACGCCCCGGGAACCAGTAAAACAGGGGCAAGAGAACGCTCTGCAGACGCCAGGCCCGTAGGTCAGTTCGTGGCCTGAGACAGAGCCGCAAATCAGTTCTCTGGCAACTTGCCGACCAGCATCGATGCATTATGCCCGCCGAAGCCAAAACTGTTGCTCATGGCCTTGGTCAGCGTCCGCTCTTTTGATTCGTTGGGCGTGTAGTCGAGATCACAGTCAGGGTCAGGGGTATCCAGATTCATCGTCATCGGCACAAGGTTATTCTGGAGCGCCTTGATCGTCACGATCAACTCAACAGCACCACTGGCCCCCAATGAATGCCCCAATTGACTCTTCGTACTCGACAGCGCCAGCTGATACGCATGCTCGCCATACACCTGCTTGACGGCGTGCGTCTCCGCCTTGTCTCCCAGCGGTGTCGACGTTCCGTGTGTGTTGATGTAATCAATCTCTTCCGGATTCATTTGCGCATCGCGCAGGGCATCGCTCATCGCGCGTGAAGCACCAGCTCCATCAATGGACGGCTGCGTAATGTGACCCGCATCGCAAGTCGAACCGTAACCGAGTACCTCAGCGTAAATCCTGGCACCCCGGTTGAGAGCATGATCCAGCTCCTCAAACACCAACAAGCCGGCTGCTTCGCTGAATACGAATCCGTCACGATTCTTGTCAAATGGTCGACTGGCACCGGCGGGATCATCATTCCGCATCGACAGAGCCCGGCAATTCTGAAAAGCGGCCAGTGCTACCTGAGTGAATGCCGCTTCACTCCCACCAGTGACAACAACATCACACTGACCGTGCCGAATGGCCCTGAGCGCATCTCCCATGGCGTTCGTGGCACTAGCGCAGGCAGTCGCAACCGCATAACAGGTTCCGCGCAAACCATATTGGATTGCCAGATTCCCACTCGCAGCATTGATCATCATCTTGGGAACAGTAAAGGCAGAAACCCGGTCAGGCCCCCGCGCACGCAGGCGACCAACCTGCTCCTGCATTTCGTTCAATCCACCAATGCCGGAACCGAGAATGACACCACAGCGATAGGTGTCTTCCTGGCTGAAATCCAAACCGGAGTCTTCGATAGCGGATGCACCAGCTACCATCGCAAACTGGGAAAACCGATCGATCCGCTTGGCATCCTTGGCTGCCAGCAAAACGCTTGGATCCCAATCATGGATGTCTCCACCAATCTTGACTTTAAAGTCAGACACATCAAATAGCTTGATGTGGTGGATCCCACTTTCACCAGCGCAGACGCGTCGCCAGAGGTCTTCGACCTCGTTGCTCAGCGAACTGATGACACCCATGCCAGTTACGACAACCCGTCGGTTCATAAGACCACGCGACTGATCTTTAGGACTTCTGAGATTCAATGAACTCGGTAGCTTGACCGACGGTCTGGATTTTTTCGGACATATCGTCAGGGATCTCGATGCCGAATTCCTCTTCGAGTTCCATCACGAGCTCGACGGTATCCAAGGAATCAGCGCCGAGATCATCCACAAAGTGAGTGCTTGCAGTCACTTTTGCCTTATCGACACCTAACTGCTCCGCCACGATTTCAATGACACGTTCCGAGCATGACGACACCGGCACGCCCTCCTATCTGAATGAACGGCCCGTTCAGCGAGAAGGGGCCCCTTGCTATTCGTCGTTACACCTAAGTCCGACTTTCCCCGCCGCAAACTTTAAAGAATAGGGGAACTCCGCTACTGCGGTCAAGACAGGACGACGGGAATTCGCTAATTGTGTGACCGGCTGCACACCTACCCCGTCATTCCTCCGTCAACCGTTAAGACCTGGCCCGTAATATACGATGCGGCAGCACTCGCCAGAAAAAGCACACAAGCAGCTACATCTTCGGGCGTTCCCAACCGCTTGGCGGGGATCCGTTTGCGGACTTCTGCCAAAACGGTGTCTCCCAACGCCTGACTCATTTCGCTTTCAATAAATCCAGGACAAATCGCGTTGATCGTGACTTTCCGACCAGCCAATTCGCGGCTGAGACTGCGAGTCATCCCAATCATCCCCGCCTTGGACGCGGAGTAGTTTGTCTGGCCCGGGTTCCCAATCAAGCCGGAGACACTGGAGATGTTGATAATTCGACCAGAGCGTTGCCGCATCATCAAGCGCGACGCTGCTCGGCTGAAATAAAACGTCCCGGTGAGATTGGTGTTGATCACATCAAGCCACTCATCGTCACTCATGCGGGGCAACAGCGTATCACGCGTAATTCCCGCATTATTGACCATGATGTCAAGGCGTCCCCAGTCCTCGTTGACCCCATCCACCAACTCGTCAATTCCGCTCCGATCCTGGACATCACAGGCGATTGCTTTCGCCTGACCGCCAGCCGCCTCAATAGCAGCCACCGTTTCCTGAAGCTTCTCGACATTCCGTGCGACACAGGCAACCTGCGCCCCACTCCGTGCCAGCTCAACGGCCATCGACCGCCCTAATCCCTGTGAAGCGCCAGTGACAATCGCCACCTGGCCGGACAAATCGACTACAAGTCCGCAGGAACTCTCAGTTGACATCATCACCCCCAAATTCAGCAAGACACACTTGAACACTCAATCTTACGATCGAGACGCCGCAAAAGTCCACGCAACACGCGTCCCGGACCCAATTCATGAAAATGAGTGCAACCATCACTAATCAACCGCCGCATCGAGTCTTCCCAAAGTACCGGAGAAACGACTTGCCGAATCAACAATTCACGCAGAAGTTCCGGATCGTCATGCGATTGGGCATCCACATTACAAATCACTGGAATGCGTGGGGACTTGAGTGAGACCGCCGCGAGGGCCGCAGTCAGACGCTCCACCGCGGGCTGCATGATCGAAGTGTGAAAAGCGCCAGCCACTGCCAACGGCATTGCTTTCATGGCACCAAACTCGGCTGCCAGTTCTGCGACACGTTCGCAAGAATCGCGATCACCAGACACTGCGATGTTCCCTGGACAGAGCAAGTTCGCAATCTCCAAGACGCCACCATCACTGCGGGCTGCGTCACACAGTTTTTCCACTTCATCGGCTGCCAGCCCCAGGACACTGACCATACCACTAACGACGGCATCAGCAGCGTCTTGCATGGCAGCTCCGCGCTGCTGAACCACTCCCAGTGCGTCCTCAAACTCCATCACCCCGGCGAACACCAATGCGGTATATTCGCCCAGGCTCAGACCGGCCGCGGCCTGGCAGTCGGCAATCAAGTCGACAGAATCACGACGCAATTGTTCTACTACCGCCAAACTGCAAACAAATAACGCAGGTTGACTGATGACTGTTGAATCCAGCTTTTCCGCCGGCCCCTCAAAGCAAACTTGCGCCAAGTCGTATCCCAACACTGCCGCAGCGCGGTCAAACAGGGCAGCAGCCTCGGGGCACGCATCGACGATAACGCGTCCCATGCCGACTGATTGAGCGCCTTGACCTGGAAAGAGAAATGCGTGACCGGTCAACTACATGCCTCGCAGAAATGAAGAGGGAAAGCAACGTCTTCCAGCCCTGTTCGTCTCGGCGGCGTCCCAGCCTGGCCCAACACGCACGAGCTTCTAATCGCCGACAGCACCCTGCCTGGCCAGCGTCACTCTGTCATGTCGACAACAATACGACCGTTGAACTGTCCGCCATAGTAGCCACATACAGGGCACACGACATGCGTCGGGATCGCCGCCTGACACTGCGGACACGTCGTTAGCTGCTCAATATAATCGCCACCTTTGCGCACCACGTGGCGGAGCCCGTTGGCACCGTGAGAACGACGCTTGCCGGTCCTGGAATTTGAGTGTTTTCGCTTTGGAACGGCCATGACATGCGCCCGGTGGGTGGGAAAAACAGACTAACGTAACGTTCTCTATTTGAGAACGCCTCATACTAAAGTTCCAGCGTCTTCACTGTCAACCGGCGTCGCCCTAATCGCCCGGTAGATTTCCACTCCAAGAGGCAACGGCGATCGCTCGCGCCACGCTCATTCAGGCACCCCGACCTGGAATAACTCAATGACCCTCGACGGCATGCCAATCGGTACCGGCCGCAACAGCGCCTGCTGGCGCACGAGTTCATCGTGAATCAGAGGCCGTGTGACAAACTCCGAATACCCATAGTTGCCCGGTGTTCGGTAACGCTCAAGTTCTCCCCAATGCACCAGGATGTAGGCCACCCCCGCAGCCCGCAGCGCTGCCAGACGCTCGGCCCGCGACTTGCCGGCCAGTAGTTGCTCTAAACGGCAACTGTCGAAACAGGTGCTGTACAGCACTGGGAAACGGGCCTGAAATACCCGTGCCTCACCAACTAACAGCACGCGCTGGCTCGCCTTGACATTCTGCTGCAGGTACCGAAAGGCACTCCAACGGGGGGTCCGTCCATCAAGTGGCAGGACCTGCCCCTGCCGCAATTTCTCCAGTGAGACCAGGACCCGCGAATCGCCAATCAAGCCAGACGTGACCCACGGCAGCGTCCACAGCGCCGCTCCCAGCATTACCACTCGCACCAACCAGCGTCCCGTGGCACGCTGCAGGAAACGGGCCCCCAACCCCGCCAGCCAAGCCAGCAACGGCACTAAGGGAACCCAGAAACGCTCAATACGATGCGTGAACAACCACCAGCACGCGAGGTAGATTGCGACAAACGCCAGCAATGGAAAAATCCCGCGGTGACGGCATGCGGCCCAAACCGCCAGAAAGGCAAAGGGGATCAGAATCGGACCCTGCCACCGGCTTTTCCACGCCAGTCCGCTCGCTGCGCGCTGCAACTCCACCATGGAATTTGGGCCAGTTCCATGGGCGCGACGCCACCGCAGATCACTCTGCGGGTCCCGCTCACGCCCGGCCCACACCGTGCCCATCAATGGATACACCGGGTTTTCAGCCAACAGCCAGTTCTTGACCAGCCAAGGTCCCACAAAGACACAGGCTGCCGCCAGAAATAGACCACACGGCTTCCAGGCAACCCGCCGTTGTGAACACAACACCCAGGTTGCCAACGGCACAATCACCAGCAGCAGGGCCGGGTATTTGCAGGCAGATGCGATTCCTGCCATGGCCCCTGCGAGTAGAACATGGGCGGCCCGACCTTCAGTGCGTAGACCAGGCGTGCCACCAGGCGATCCTGCCGAATCGTTTCCCAGCACGGCCTGTACACCCGACCAGAGAAGTGTGGCGTACACCGCCAAAGTCAGATAGCACCCCCAGACGATCTCAACCAGTCCAGCCATCGATACATAGGCAACCCAGGGCGTCGTGATAAATGCCAGCGCCGCCAGAACACCTGACTCCGCGCAAGCAAAGCGACGTCCCGCAGCAATCAAGGCCAGCACTGTCAACAAGGCATACACCGCCAAAACCACCTTGCCTACCAAAGCTCCCCACCACCAGCTCAGACTCCCTGGAACCAGCGCCATCCCCATCACCGCGTGCAATTCGGCACCCATCGGCATGTTGCCGTAAGCGTTGTGCGGAACAAAATCGATGCGTCCTTGCAGAAACCACTCCTTGGGAACCTGAAGATGGTATTCAGAAACATCAAATTCCCAGGGCGGGAGCGTGGCTCCCAGCAAAATGAAGACAACAAAGGGTGTCGCCAACCAGCCAACTGAAAACCGCAGTCGAAACCGCCACTCGCGTGCTTCTCTCTGCGATCCTTGTTGCCAGGATCGCAGAGCACTCAGCGTGCCCCAGGCGAGCGGGGCCAGGATCGCAAGCCAGAAAAGCCAGCGTTGCTGCAATCCACCCGCGACCCCAACCGCGAACGTGAAGAGTGAAAAAGAACCTAAACCGAGCGCCGTAGCAAAGACCACCTGCTCGAGCGGAGAAAAACCGCAATGATCGCGAGCTCGACTCAACAGCCATTGCCCAAGACAACAGGCAGAGCCAACCACCAGACTGGCAACCAGCAGTACCCCCAAGCGGTACATCATCCCAAAGTGGTCCAAATCACCAGCGCACCATCCAGCGATCGTTTCGATCGGGTTGGTCAACAACAGCAGCTGCAGATCAAATCGCGTCAGACTACCACCCGCCTCCCCCCCCGCTGGCAGCACTTCTGCCGAGACAAACAACCAGCTGTACGCGCACAAAACCAGCAAGAATCCAGTCGTCGCCAGGACCGCCTGCCGGCGGCCGATTCGGTGTGAACCTGTCGCTGGTGATGCCATCGCCCGCTCGCGTCGCTGTAAAGCAGAATCGATCACAGTAAAAAAGCCTGACGTCCACGTTTGCCTGAGCTATGATTCAACAAGCCGCTGCAACCGCGCTAATACTAGCTGAACCGTTTCTACCCATTGTGCGGTTTGCAGCGACTCGGAAAACATTAACCCTGAGAAATACCACGCCCCTCAGTGAGCCTTATTTGCCATGTCTACCTCTGATCGCCTGGCAGGGATTTTTACACCCAACATCGTTCCGCTCGATGACCGGGGAGAAATCAACGAACCCGAATTGCGCACGTACGTTGATTGGCTCATCGAACGCGGTGTTCACGGACTTTACCCGAATGGCTCCACCGGTGAGTTTGTACGTTTCACTGCCGAGGAACGGCAACGAATCATCGAAATCGTGGCGGACCAGACAGCCGGCCGTGTGCCGATTCTGGCCGGTGCGGCCGAAGCCAATACGCGTGAAACCATTCGCGCCTGCGAAACCTACCATGATCTCGGCGTCCGTGCCGTCGCGATCGTCTCCCCCTTTTATTATCGGCTGAGCGCACCGGGCGTATACGCCTACTTCAAGGAAATTGCCGACAACTCACCGATCGACGTCACCCTCTACAACATCCCAATGTTCGCCTCACCGATCGACGTCCCCACGGTACAACGGCTCGCAGACGAATGTCCACGCGTCGCCGCAATCAAGGATTCCTCGGGGGATCTGCCTCACATGATGCGGATGATCGCCGCGGTGCGACCCCATCATCCCGATTTCGCCTTTCTGACAGGGTGGGACGCGGCCTTGATGCCAATGCTACTCATCGGCTGTGATGGCGGCACCAATGCCGCCAGTGGTGTCGTGCCTGAAATCACTCGAAAACTGTACGACTTTACGCTGGGTGGCCAGCTGGACCGGGCCCGCGATCTACAGTACCGCCTGTTGATTTTGTTTGATGCCATGATCAACAACTCTGAATTTCCTGAAGGATTTCGCGCCGCGCTGCGTTTGCGCGGTATTGAAACCGGCTCAGGCAGGCAACCGCAATCCGCTGGGCAAGAAGCCGATCTGGACAAACTTAGTGATCAGTTGCAGTGTTTGCTGGCGGCCGAAGGCTTCACCGGTGAACCGGTCGGCGGGTGCCCCGTCGGCGAGCCTAAGGAACAAGACGAGATCACTCGTATTGTTCAAAATGTTGTCCAGGAGCTGAAACGCCGCGGAATCAACTGACGCCTCGGCTGTCCTGAATCGCCTGGCCTGACAATGGGAATGAACCTGTGCCCATTAACCCAGCCAGATCAAGATCCGTCCACGCGCCGTCCAAGTACGGCCAGCGCGCCGATCAGCAACAAGCTTCCCAAGGGCAGCGTGAGCCAAACGCTGAGCCCAAATCCAACCGGTATGGTCCCGCAGAGGATCGAAATTATAGCGACGAGCAACGCGTAGGGCAGTTGCGTTCTGACATGTTCAACGTGATGGCAGCCGCTGGCCTGCGATGACAAAACGGTCGTATCAGAGATCGGTGAGCAGTGGTCGCCAAAAATGGCACCCGCCAAGACACTTCCCACGGCAGCAATCAACACGGGATGCTCCACATCCGCCTGCCCTTCATTCGTGAGCATTTTGAACGTGACTCCGATCACGATCGGCATCAAAATCAGCATCGTTCCCCAGCTCGTTCCTGTCGAAAACGCAACCAGTGAAGCAATCACAAAGACAGCCGTGGGGATCCAGCGAAGATCCAGTGTCCCCTCCAACAAGTTACCCAGAAACACCGCCGTCCCCAGGTGTTTTTCGTCGGTAATTTCAGATACCGCCCAGGCCAACCAGAGGATCGCCAAGGCGGGAAAGACCACCCTCGCACCCTGCATTGATGCTTGACGGATTTCAACTACTGTGAGCAGACGCTGGCACCACGCCAGGCCGCTCGCCACGATCAATCCACTCAGTGAACCGTAGACGAGAGACAAGTACGAATTACCGTTGCCAATCACATGCAACAATCGGTGGGTATCCGGAGTACGATCCCCCAGTTCGCTGCGGCCCGTCACCACCAGCAAACCAATGACGACTGCGACGGTGACAACCACGGGAATCACCGCATTTAGCCAGCGCAAAGGCCTTCCGGAATCTGGCCCAGCCAGCAAGTCGGGGACCTCTTGCGGATCAGCGGCTTGCGGCGTGATGCCCGCAAACGCCCGCCGCTCAGCAGTCAGCATAGGCCCAAAATCGCGTCCCAGAAGTGCCACCAATGGCACCAACAGCAACGACCATAGAACATAAAAGCGATAGGGGATCGTCTGGACGAAATACGACAAGCCGTCGACCGCAACACCACCGGAAAGCTGCTGGAATCCCTCCTCGATATAGCCGATTTCGCCGGCCACCCAGGTTGAAATCAGCGCCAGTCCAGAAACAGGCGCGGCAGTCGAATCCACAAGGTAAGCCAGCTTTTCACGCGAAATTCTGAGACGATCCGTGAGCGGTCGCATCGTATTGCCCAGCAACAAGGAATTCGCGTAGTCGTCGATGAAAACCAGCAACCCCAGCAACCATGTCAGAAACTGGCCACCGCGACGATTCCTGGCCAGCGGGGCGAGCAGGTTCACAACCCCATGCATCCCGCCTGATCGATGAATGACCCCGATCATCGCACCCATCAGCAGCGTGAACGTGAAAACGCGCAAATGCTGTTCATCAGCAAGGCTCTTCCAGAGGTGCAACTCAAGTGCCCGGCTGGTTGCCAACACGGGGTTGCCACCGGCCAGAATCAATGCCCCGGCGAAAACCCCAATGCCCAGGGCAATGACAATCCGCCGCGTGAGCATTGCCAGTGCAATGGCAAGCAAAGGTGGCACCAGGCTCCAGATCCCATAGGTCATGCCAGGCCTCCCCGCACCCTTCAGTTTCCAGCAGAGCCCAACAGGCATGT
>CAZITS010000076.1:0-12376 GCA_964542185.1 uncultured Pirellulaceae bacterium | reverse complement strand
GTTGCCTGACAAAGGTTTTCGACACACGACGTCGTCTAATCGCTCGTAAAGATCGTGACAATCCGCCCCTTCGGAGGTCCGCCAAATCGTCGCGGCGACGACCAGTGGCCCTAAATTGGGGCCGTACCCCGCTTCATCGGTCCCAATCAACAAACCCACGCTGAGCTACTCCCGACGTTTTTCATCCATACCTGGTTTGGCGGTAATTGCAGTAAATCGTGTCGCTGCCCTGTTCACCATACATCTACTCAGGGAAGGGGCAGGTTTTTTAGTTCAAATGGCAACCGAACAGGGATCATTAACGCGGGAGCCTTGTAGACCAGCCGATAGGAGGACAGCTTGTCTTTGACGGCAAAAAAGTAACCGATCCCCGCCTCACTGCGTCCCTGCAAGTACTCCTCTGAGGAGACCAGTTCTACTTTGTTTCCTTGCCGATCCAGCAACTCAATTTCATTACGATGCACCCAGCCGCGATGACTCTCTAACGCCTGATTGGGCTGCTCGAACCGCAGCCTAATGCGCACCTCAACAACACCAGAATCGTTACTCTTGAGAAGGTCATCAAAGGTAACTCTGATACCGGCCCGAGTTTGGCTCTTTCCCCGAGATGCACGCAGGTCAACAAATTCAAAAGTTGTAAAACGCCCTGGAACCAAAGCCACGATTTTTCCTCGCAGTGACGCAATCTGTCGCGCGGCGCGAGATGGTAATGGCATCGGAAGATCAAGTTCAACAGATGACATGTCCGGAATCGGTCGGGCAAACCGCACTCCCTTCAACGGTAGATTCAATCTTTCCCCCGATTCAGACCGAGCTTCGACCTCAGTGAGTGGCAATGACAGTGAAAGTGGAGTCACCCTCGGTTCCCAGGCCACCTCAAGCACAACCTGCAAATGATCCGAGCCAGGATTTCGCAGTTCCCGAACCGCCTGCAGGCGGGTTGCCTCGAGCCGAAACAGGCCTGCATAGGCCGCCATACCGAATCGACTCGGTCCGTTGGCTGCTCGACGCTGGGTTGTCAACGCAGATCGATTACCGGCGTAGGGGTCCAAGCCGAGCCCCGCTTTGTCGAGCACACGATCCACGACATGCCAATACGGCAGCCGCTGACAATCGACTTCTATCTCAATGTCCTGACCTATGGAATCGAACATCCGATTCCCCGTTTGTTTTTCCAGACTCGCCCACGCTTTTGTGAGCGGCATGCGTCCTTGCAGCGTGACAAGCGATGCAACAGAGCTCCTGACAGTAACAAGACGTTCAAGTTCTTTGACAATACGCTTGATCCGCACTTGTGTTTCAGCGGGCAAGCGACGATCGGCATCTGGTAAATGACCGAGTATCTCCGGCCCAAGATCCAGTAGTGCACGCTCCGCACTTTGCCGTTGTGTACGTTGCGCCGCATTCAGTTGCCGAACCAATTCGCGAACGTGTTTCCCTGTATCGCGTTCAGGTACCGCGGTGGTCCCCTGTGCCCACATTAAACAAGTGATCAACAACAAGGTCTTCACAGAATTGGCTCCTCGCTTCAGGAGACGCACACTGGCAGCAGCCCCTGGCACGCCCGACTCCCCGCCATCTCAACACAATCATCTTACGAACGGATCCGCGAATGTTCCAGCAAGCGCGGCCGCTAGTTGCAATCCCGGGTATCGTTTCGCAACTTGAGGTATCGCGGACGCCTTGGAACTCTCAAGAATTCGGAAACCTGACCCCAATTTGCAAGGTAGACTTCCAACAGGACCTGTGCTGCTTGATCTTTCAACCATTCCAATCTGAAGCCCGCATGAGATACCTGGCTGGCATAACAACCTTTCATTTCTTTACCGGCTGCCTGCTCTTACAGGTTTGTTCATCTGCCGAACCGTTGATTGAAGTTCATCTCCAGAACGACCGCATCACAGGCACACCGCTACATTGGTCCGCCCAACGTGTCACGATGCTAACTGCAAATGGCGTACGCAGAGACTTCTCACCCGATACGGTCCAAAGATTTGGGCAACTCGATGGTGAACTGATTGCTTCCACACAACAACAGGTGTGGCAACAACTTCGCACCGAATTCAATTCACGTTTTTTGATCACGGCGACAGAACATTACCTGGTCGTGCATCCCGCAAACAGTGTTAACCGCTGGAGCAAACCACTAGAGACACTCTACTCAGACTTCTATGGTTTCTTTCAAAATCAGGAATACCCACTTTCAAAAACACGCTTTCCCTTGGTGGTGATCGTGTTACCCAACAGAGAAGCTCTGATACAAACTGCTGCCCTGAGTGGTCATACGGATCCGCGGAAAATTGCCGGCTACTATTGCGATCGGTCAAACCGCGTCTGGGTTCATGGCTCGCCGTCACAACCACAGCAACTTCCTCTCACTGCTCACATGACCCTGCGTCACGAAGCAACCCACCAATTGGCATTCAACACCGGGATTCACCAACGCTTCGGAACAACACCCCGGTGGCTGGCGGAGGGACTGGCCATGCTTTTCGAGACGCCTCAGCAACCTGCAGTATTTCAAACAAGAAACAGGCAACCTGAATCCTCCCTGCGGAAAGCTGCATTCCTCAACAAAAACGACAGACCTGGATTGGGCAACCTGTCCCTGGAACTCCTCATCACCAGCGACTCTGTTTTTCAGCAGATGCCAGAATTAGCGTACGCGCAGTCAGCGACCCTGACTCGATTCCTGATGGGAACCCATCCCATGCATTACCTGGACTTTCTCAAACGCGTTGCCGCGCGTCCTCGCTTCACTCCCTATGCGGCAGCTGCCAGGCGAACAGATTTCTCGTCTTCATTTCCTGGAAATCTGGCTCTGCTGGAATCCCAGTGGCGGTCGTTTCTTAGCGTACCGCGTTGAGAACACCTGCAACCCTGTCGCGCGATTGAAACTCTCAGCACTTTGCTTCGTGGGCGTCTGATCTTTCATACGGCATCAGGATTTCATCCGCCGGCAAGCTGGCAATTGATCGAAAGCCACCATCGACAATCGACTCACCTAATTGAGTCACTTGTCGGTAGTAACGATCCGTGGGACGCTCACCCGTCAATTCGCGCCGCAAGTCCTGACATAGAACATCAGCAGCGGCACGCACGATCTCGTCCTGCTGATCTGCTCCGTACAGGGCGGTACATAACATCACCACCAGTTTTTGAACCCGGGATGACATTTCCGACATGCGGCACTGTCGGTCCGCCAATTTGAGCTGATGCTTGCGCATCATCCCACTAATTTCCCGCGCTGCACGGGGCAACTGTGTCGTCGCAAACGAAACATGTTCTTGTAACGCAGGGGGCAATGCTGGCGTTGGCACCGCTGAGCCTGGAATCCAGCGCCCTGCCCACCAGGCTGCGTACGCGGTCAACGGGCGCCGCAAATTCCACAAATGGCGCGGGTTTCCCAAACGCGGACGCTGCACTCCCATCCCAGCGAGTGCGCGTCCTATGGGCTCAAAAAATGTCGTGCCGTGCTGTTTCACCAACGACTTGAGAAATGCCATCCCCAACATTTCCCCTTCTCCTTCATAGATACAAGGAGCAAGATATTCGTGGACATTGTCACCAAACAGGTGGCCGTGCAAGAACGATCGTCCCCCATGTGTTTTCATCAACAACTCGATCGCAGCTTCCTTCTGAGCCTCACTGCCGAAAATCTTCGCGACAATACACTCCATTTCTCCACGATACCCAAGGTCAATCAAGGTAGAGCACCAGGCCGATAGTGCATCGCAACCGACAATTAATCCCGCCAATCTTGCCAATCGACGGCGAACCAGTTCGCGTTGGGCAATCGGTGCGCCATAGGTTGTGCGAAATCGAGCCCAGGGGAGCATGCTGGCCATCATCATCCGCATTGTGCCCGCCGCGTTGGCACACAATGAAATACGTCCCAGATTCAGGCCATGGTAGGCAATAGTCAGTCCGTTGCCCCGAGGCGAGATCAACAAGTTCTCCGCAGGGACGCGAAAACGATCAAACACAATGCCTTGGTTATAAGATTGTCGCAGCGCCCAAAGACCATACTTCTTCAACTGGAAATGCGCATTTTCAGCATCCGGAAGTTCACATATCAGAACGGCAGGCTTCTCCTCAACGAGACAGACCAAACCGATTGTGCGTCCCGGCACGACATTGGTGATAAAGAGTTTTTCACCGGTCACCAGGAAATCGTCGCCGTCGCGTTCAGCGCGCGTTCTCAATGCTGTCATATCCGAACCAGCATTCGGCTCAGTAAGAGCAAACCCGGACAAACGTTCTCCGCTCGCTAGAGATGGCAGAAAGCGTTCTTTTTGGGCCGGGGTGCCAAACGTCTGAACAGGATCGACCGCACCAATACATCCGTGGACGGATGCCATGCCGGCGACGGTAGGATCAACCGTCGCCATTCTGGTGATGAACGCCGAAAAGCTACGAAACGGAACTTCCAGTCCGCCGTATTGGCGGTTCACCAGAAATCCCCAGTACCCAACATCTCCCAGTTCTCGCAACACGGATTCAGACGTCTTACCGTATTCATCCAGAAGAGTTTTCGCATCTAGATGACGTCGCACGACATCAATCGACGCGTCCATCGCTTCAACGATAGACGCATCAGCAGCGACGGGTTGTGTCCGAAACAGGTTGACTGGCACACTACGTTCCCAAACCGCTCGATGTACAGGGCTGTTTACAGTTTGGTACTGCGGTTGAAATAACTTTTCAACGTTGTCGTCAGCGCGATCGATCGCCCCTGTCCGGATTGCCTCCTCCACACTCTTGCCGCCAAGCCGCAACGCAGTTTCTGCAAAGGAGCCTTCAGTCGCAGAGTTAGTATCCGAATCCGAATCGGCACGAACGGTGTCAGGACACATTGGCAGCTCCTGGTGAGATCCACTCGGACCACGCGCTTGCCCGAGCCAGATTTCATTATAAGGCCAACTTACTTGTTCTCGTACAATCGACACTTCCAGCCTGCATTCCACCAACACCTCTGCCTTGCCATTTTTGGGCAACGAAACCGTCGCCTGTGACGTGCCAGACGCCGAGTGCGCCAACCCGACCTCACACTACGAATCAGTCTGCAGGTAAGTTTACGTATGTCCTTTTTCCACCGGGCAACGCCGGCGTAGTACCCAAAAGATTGCCACAGACTACAATTGCGGTTCTGCAAAGGCGTTTGAACACACCTTCGCTCGCTGCCTCTTTTCCTCGATACGCCCCTCTTCCTCGATACTTTGCGCAGGAATTGATCATGCTGCTGGTTCACTCAAGCCTACTAAGCTTTGCATTACTGACCGTCGCACCTGCCCTGGACACCGCAACAACGAATCAAGGGTTTACCCGACTGTTCGATGGTAAAACCCTGTCCGGCTGGGAAGGCGACCGAAAACTATTCCGAGTCGTCAATGGCGTGATTGTGGCAGGCAGTCTGAAACAACCAATCCCGCGAAATGAATTCCTCTGTACTCGCAAAACCTATGAGAACTTTGAATTGCGTCTGCAAGCACGCCTCCGAGGGAAAGGAAACAACGCGGGTATCCAATTCCGCAGTCGCAGAATCCCCAACAATCACGAAGTAATCGGCTACCAATGTGACATGGGAAGCACTTCCGAGTTCAAAAATATCTGGGGGTGGCTCTACGACGAATCTCGCAGAAATACATTTCTGGCACGACCAGCTGCAAACAAAGCTGCCCACCAATTCAAGCCCAACGACTGGAACGAACTACGAATTCGTTGCCAGGGCAAACGCATTCAAATTTGGCTCAACGGCGTGCAAACCATTGACTACTCCGAACCGGACAAGCAAATCAACCGACGCGGCGTGATTGGTCTGCAGATTCACGGCGGAGCACCTTCGGAAGCCTCCTACAAAGATATTCGCATCAAGGAGCTGTCTCCCTGACACGGATTTCGCCGACTACAAGATGCCATGCAGGCAAATTCGACTCGACATGTATTCATGTCGTTCGAAATCACGCCACGCGTTGTGTGTCACCAGGTGACTGCAACACCCCCGCTGGCAACTGCAGTACCTGCCCGAACAACGCGACTTCCAGTTCAATCATTTCCGAGACGACTTCCTCGGCATGCGGGCGCCGACACGGTTCTTTGGCAAGCATTTCCATAACCATGGAAACTAAATTGGATGGCAATTCTGGAGCCAGCCGTTGCAGCGGCGGTGGTGGCGTACAACGGTGTGCTTTAGATAAACGGTGTGAATCTGCAAACACAAACGGAAGTCGACCACTTAGCGCCTCGTAGAGCATCACACCGAGTCCATAAATATCACTACTGGCATCAACAGCTCGCCCAGCAACAAACGCTTCAGGAGCCGCATAGTCCAACGTTCCCATGAAGGCCTTGTGACCTTGTTTATCGGAAACGGACCTGCGAACGCTCATTCCCAGGTCAATCAGTAACGTGTGCCCTGTTGTTGCCACGTAGACATTGCCTGGCGTTAGATCTCCGTGAATCCAACCCGCTTTGTGCAACGCCAGCAAACCTTCAGCTACCTGGCGAAACACCCACATACATCGCGACGCCTGACGCCAGTTTGAAACCCCCGCCAGCTCACCCCAAGTCCCTCCTGGAAAATAGGGCAACACAAGATAGCTCAGGGAGCTCGTGAAATCTGCTTCCAGCACGGTTTGCACATGTGGATGAGAAAACTCCTGGCTGATTGTCGCTTCCCGGCGCAACATGTCTGCCGTCGTCTCGGAAACGCATTGCTCGATCGGTAATTTCACAACGTAATCTGCCGGCCCACTGGCAGAAAAATGTCGAGGTCTCGCGCGATATGCCACGAACCAGCGCCCTCGGCCGATCTCAGCAACTCGTTCCCAGTTACTGAGATTGAATTCGGCACCTGGATTGATTATTCGTTGAGGTTGCTGTTTCACTGACGTTGGCATCGACATTTGAAACCCAGTGCTGCTGCGAAACCCCACCTGGTCGAAGTACCTGTCTCTTGCATCGGCTGATACCCGCAAGAACTCCACATGAGATCCGTCACAACCAGCGTCTCTTGTCACGTTCCGTTGCGATCCGACTCGGCCATCATTTTGTCGGTACTCGTCGGATCCACTTGCCGGCAAGTGCGTTCCAGCTCGTCGCGCAGGCTGAATAAATCGGCACGCCATTCTGCCGCAGCAACATCGGGGGGCGTCAATTGAGAGAATTCGCCCAGGAGAAGAAGCAAACGCAATAAATGCCGGAATATCACGCCTTCCTGCTTCTGCAATCTTTTACCGGTAATGTACTTGTTGAAATCACCGCCCCACTCCAGCAACTCCCCAGCGACCCATACAGGCACTGTATGGACTCCATGCACACCGGGAAACTCGAAGTCAAACAGCAACCGTAATTTCTCCGCGAGTGTCAACACACGTCCGCCACCTTCATCGAACCCCGCATCCTCTTCGTCGTCGGCGTCATGCTCCGCTGACAACTCCGCGGGGTTGACCAGGCCCATCTGCAACAGCTGGACATCCAGTCGCATCGTCGCCAGCGGACCTGGTGGAAGTTCGTCGTGGCCAGGAACCCATACCTGGGGACCGATCGAGCGCGGCATAGCCAGGACGCTCTCCATCGCCTGAATACGTTCGTAGCGATCAGCAATACCGAGATGTTTAATCAAGAACACACCAAATAACGGATGTGTCCCACGAAAAAGCAACAACTGGGAGAGCTCAGGCCGGGGACGAACTGTGACGGGTTGATAGGGCTTCGGTTCTCCCTCTCCCACTGAACCATTCACGATTTCCGTGGCACCTGAGGCAACCTGGCCGATACCAGGCCCCTCATGCAAATCTTCCGTTGCTGGCGGTTCCGGTTCCAGATCTACGTAACCAGCCCGCCACAAAGTCATCAACATCGAATCCAATTCCCGTTGCCCGGCTTCCTGCTGCTTCCCTTCCACAAGCCGTCTTCTAATCAGCTCTCGCAGTCGATCTATGTCGGGAATCGCCTCCAACAAATAGGCTAATAACCGCCAGGGCAAGGCACCTCGACTCTGGAGCTTTCCGGGCTCCGCATGGATCAAACGCGTGAAATGGGATTCTTCCCAGTACTGCTGCGTCGCACGACGCTTCGGCATCTTTTTCTTGAGCGCTTTCTTTGCCTTGCGCAACCCGGGGTCTTTCGTGTCCGCCGGAATCTGGTCGAATTTCTCGCGCCACCGGCCAATCTTGACATCATCTTCGTGAGCCAGTCCGTAAACATGTCCTTCAACATCGAACTGTGGACGACCTGCCCGGCCAAACATCTGGTGTGCCGCACTTGCATCCAGAAGACGTTTTTTCTTCGGGGGCCCTTTAAGCAAACTCGGAAGAAGGACACTGCGTGCAGGCAAGTTGATCCCTGCAGCCAACGTTTCCGTACAAACCGTAACGGTAAGTAGTTTGCGCTGAAACAAGTCTTCGACGATCCGTTTGTACTTGGGCAATACACCGGCATGGTGAACCCCGACGCCACGCATCAAGAGCTGCCTCATCTTGGGCCCCGCACCTAGTGACCAATCGTGCCCATCCAGCGCTTCAACCAGGGCGGCCTGCTGGCCATCGATTAGCAGTTTCTTTCCTTTGAGCTGCTCGGCCGTACTCCAACAGAGTTCCCGATTGAAACAAAACACCAATGTCGGCGTGCGGCGTATTTCATCACCGCCCTGCGCCATTTCCTCTAATTGGTCCGCCAGCAGCTGGTCACCAATCCAGTGAAATGAAAGCGGAATCTTACGATCATTACTCTGCACCAGCTCTAGACGCCGTTGATGCGATGTGGCAAGCCATCGCACAAATTCATAGGGATTCCCTACGGTGGCAGACAGCAGCAACATACGAACATTTTTTGGTAAAAGTCCTAGCGTCAATTCCCACACGACACCTCTCTCTGGGTCATTGAAGCTGTGAAATTCGTCCATCACGACTGCCGCAACACGTTCTCCATCGAATTTCCCACCATGCAACAACCGATTGAACAAAATCTCCGCCACCACGACCAGAACAGGTGCGTCCGGATTGACCTGGCGGTTACCTGTGATCAACCCCACGTCTTTTTCAGAATACCCCCAGCGTTGGACAGAAGCCTGCAATTCACGCAACTTCTGTTCGGTCAATGCGATTAGCGGTGTGGTGTAATAGGCCCGTTGCCCGGTTCGCAGAGCTTCGAAAAGGGCCGCTTCAGCGATCAGGGTTTTGCCTGTCCCTGTCGGCGCACATACCAGCACACCCTCCGGCGACGTAAACCATGCCAGCAACGCCTCTTCCTGAACGGGATAAGGCTCCACCTGTAGTTGCTCGAAATACTCGTTCGCCAATTGGTCTCGCGACACAGCTCCTGACTTACTCCTAACACAAGAAGAGGTTTCTGATTGCTCGGGCGAACGACAAGGACACCTGTAAATTCGCTAAAGAATTCTCCCAAACAGGATACCTCGCGGACGGTGTACCCTTGTTAACTGTCCATCGTTCACATCGCGACTACCTCAACGTTAACAGGCATGCCTCTCCTGCCGGAGACGCGATAGTACGACTAGACCAAGGTCCCAGATTGGGGATCTACACCCACTCCATCTACCGCGCAAGCCAGAGTTTCGAGTACCAGCAACAGGGAACCTGGGTCCAGAAACTCCTCTTCTTCATCACTGCCAGGGACGAGCCGTTCAAAGTGAAAGATGTCAAAGCGCGCGGTGGAACCTGGAAGCATATCAAAGCGTTGCCTTTCCTCTGGCGTCAAATCGTTGACATCCAGCTCTTCCTGTAACTCATGAATCTGATCCTGGACATCCTCGCCTGCGACATAACTGATGTCCATGCCAGAAAAATCGGCTGGTGAAACCAGCGTCAGAGATTCGAACTGTCCCCCTTCAGGTCCCGCCCCCGCCAATTCATAACCACCACCCAGGGTACCCAGACTCTCAAGCACGGCTTCGACAGTCGGACGCTTTTCTTCTTTGAAAAGCACAAAGAAAGTTTCTCGCCAACGGTACTCGTCGTTCTCAAAAAGTGACATGCGCGGGTCTGCTTTCTACGGTGTACATTTCGTTCATGTTCTGCGTCGATTCCTCTGCGAATTCATTCGTTCAGCCAACAGGCTCGTTGCAAGACAGCCCTCCCACCCGAAACCTTTCTGACGGAGCCAACACTGTCGAAAACTCAGGTTGCCAATCACCTCGTCGTGCTAAGAATCAGGATATCCCACATCCGGCCCTGGCTCCTGCCCGGTCTGCCAGGCTTCCAGCGAACGCAACACATGGTCACGTTCTTGCTGTGAATTTACCCATATGGATTCATCCATTTCGAGACGTACTTCATAGTCGCCTTCATGATCGCAATCTTCGTGACCACAAAAGTGTGGAACCTGCGACACCCACAATATCCGATAGAGTGGAATATGTTTGTCATCGACCAAACAAAAGATATCTGGCATTCGCATCCCTAACTTAGTGAGTCTTCATTCATTTCGCCCGCAAGCGATTTGAGTGTGTCACTGCCGCACATTGTACTGTTCCAACAACACGTCACTGTTTCGCTAACATGCGAGAACGATCCGTGGCGGCCTGAACCGCTGCAATGCAGGCTGCGGGGACCGCTTGCGACTCCAGCACTTTCAAGCCAGCAATCGTCGTTCCACCTGGACTGGTCACACGATCCCTCAGGACTGCCGGGTGTTCTTTCGTCTCGTCTACCATCTGGGCAGCACCACGGACCGTTTGGACGGCAAAAGCCGTAGACAATTCACGTGGCAATCCCATCAGGACTCCACCGTCACTCAATGCTTCGATAATGGTGTACACAAACGCCGGCCCAGACCCGGACAACCCGGTGATTGCATCCAACCAATCCTCTTGGACACAAGCACTTGTTCCGACTGCGTCCAAGAGACTTCCTACCAATTTCCCGTCTTCAGCGTTCGCCCCATCAGCCAACGCATAGGCTGATGCACCAGCCCCCACCAGACAAGGTGTATTCGGCATAACACGAATCACGCGTTGGGTACCAAGTCCCATACAAAGCCGCTCTAGCGAGACCCCGGCCGCAATTGAAACAGCCAGTTTGTCATCTCCAACACAACCTTGTAAATCATCGAGGACGGTCTGCATCACTTGCGGTTTGACCGCCAGGATAAAAACCTCCGACTCCGCAACGACCTGGCGGTTCCCTGTCGCGACTTGGGCATCCGGAATACTTTTTTTGAATGCCTCTATTGATGCCGCGGCCGGATCATAGATCAACAATTGACGCCCCGGGACACAACCCGCCTGGACCCATCCCCTGGCCAGCGCCTGCGCCATCTGCCCGGCGCCAACTAATCCAATCTTCATTTCCGGCATTTTTCTTTCCGTAGCAACAACTTGTCTGCAAACAGCGTTTCCGCTGTCTGGTTTCCGCTGTCTGGTTTCCGCTGTCTGATTACCGCTGGCCGAGCATCGGCACCAATGCTAAGAAAATCACTTGTGCAAAACAATGTTGTGCCCCCGGAACACTGACGGGCCCCACGAGCCGAATTGAGATGCAACACAATCCTCAGTGTGAACGACACGATTCTTTTACCGGTCTTTTACCGGCCGTTTCGTTCCCTGTTTTCACCAGCTGCCATGTCCGTGTACTGGTTTCGGAGGCCACGAGGCTCCACAAACTGGCACGTAATAGTGTATCTGTGCAGCAAGACACAAAAACATTCCGCAGCCTCTCCGAGCGGCCAGGCGTGCTTGCCGAAGCGCGAATGGTTGCAAAAATAATGGCGAGACGCTCCACCCTTGACACTTTTCTTTCGGTGAAAGAAAATATTTTGGTTAGTCAAAAACCACCGGCGAGATTGCCCAACCGGTCTCCCCGGCGTTCCACGCGCCCAGTCGGATGCACAGGTATCTGGCTGAACAGACGTGCAGATCTCGTTACAAACTGCTGACGTAGCCAATTGAAACGCGGAGCGGGTGGACCGTTGCTCCTGCATATCTCGATCCTTTCTGACATAGAATCCTCAGTGACAAAGCATGATGTACTACTTCCTGCGTTCTGCGTTGGTCGTCTCACTCACCAGCCTCACACTTCTGTCTGGTTGCAATGCGCCGGCAACATCAAATGGAGCGGGCAAAAGTCAACGCGCCGACCTTACAACGCCTTTTGAAATCGTCTCGACCTGTGGCATGGTTACCGACATCGTCAAACAAGTTGCCGGATCTGAGGCAACTGTCACTGGCATCATGAACGAAGGAGTTGATCCACATCTCTATCGCCCCACGAGTTCAGATGTCAAACAACTCGGCAACGCGGACATCATCTTCTATTCGGGTCTAATGCTCGAAGGGCGCATGAGCGATACGTTCTCTCAAGTTCAGCGCACCGGCATTCCCGTTTATGCTGTCACCGAAGGTATCGATCCAAAACTA
>CAZITS010000075.1:0-12385 GCA_964542185.1 uncultured Pirellulaceae bacterium | reverse complement strand
GCCCAGGTAACGTGGGTCTGTAAAGTAGATTCGTCCACGTCGATCGAGACACAGGTCGTTGGGCGCATTGAACTTTTTGCCATCAAATTGGTCGGTCACCACGGTCCGCTTTCCCGCCTCTACGTCCCAGCGGGTCACAGCGCGACCTCCCTCATCGGAACCTTCGCAGGCGAGTAACTGGCCACCGCGGTTAAAGATCAAGCCGTTGGACTTGTGGCTATTCTCTGCAAATACCGTCGTCGTTTTGGTGGCGGGATCAAACCGCAAGATCATTCCGTGATCTGCACCGAAGGGGATGTCGGAAAAATAGATGCTTCCGTCAGGGGCGACGGCAGGTCCTTCCGTCAATCCTCCCTCGATGTCAGCGGTGCGCGTGAACAACAGTTCCAGTTTGGCGTCGGCCGATACGATGGAACTTTCCGCAGGGCTGGGAATCTCGACGGCCGTTTTATTGGCATCGTCTTGTGAAGTTTCATCCGCCAGGCTAATGCCGGCGAAGAGCATGCAGAATCCGACAGTCAAGGCAGCGCGCATCGTATAGGACTCCCTGTAAGACCTGAAAGAAACCGGGATCGGTTATGGCGTAATTTGGCAACGATTGTAAGTCACTGCTGGAGCCATCGCCAGCGATTGGAAAACTGGATTCGCAACTGCGTTATGATTGGAGAGGATAGGGGGTTCGGGTGTGCTGAGATGAGTTTGCGGGCGGCGGGCACGGCAGCCGGGAATCTGTCGGCAGGTTCGCATTTTCACGATTCGCCAGTCTCGATATGATTCTCCGCGCTCTTGTCATGCGCTACGAATTCTTGGGTCGCCAGGGAGACCAGTCGATGTTTGGAAAAGAGATTCGCGAAGAATTCAGTCGGGTCATTGTCGGCTATGGAGCCCAGTCACTCGGCGCCCTTCTCTTATTGGCTGTTTCCTGGATCGTAGCTGGCTGGGTGTCACGTATGCTCGGTCGCGGTCTGGAGCGCGCCCGCGTCGATCTGACGCTCTCTCGATTCGTTGCGCGCTTGGCACGCTGGGTGATTCTATTACTGGCGATCCTCGGTTGTCTGGGTATTTTCGGTGTCGAAACGACCAGTTTTGCGGCAGTGATCGGAGCTGCCGGTCTGGCCGTGGGACTTGCCTTCCAGGGGACCTTAGCGAACTTTGCTGCTGGTGTGATGTTGTTGGTCTTTCGACCTTTTGAGGTCAACGATGCGATCAAAGCTGCCGGCCAGAGTGGCAAAGTGGATGCGATTGGTATTTTTGCCACTACGATTGATACGTTTGATCGCCGCCGTCTGATCATTCCCAACAGCTCTATTTTTGGTTCGACCATCGAGAATATGAGTCACCATCCAAGCCGCCGTGTGGAGATACAGGTGGGTGTGTCTTACGATGCTGAGATCGATCACTGCCGGGAAGTTCTCCAACAGGCGGCGGAGAGTGTGCCCGATCGGCTGGAGGATCCGGCACCCGCGGTCGTCGTCACAGGTTTGGCTGCCTCATCGGTCGACTGGACCGTTTATGTGTGGGCCAACGCTGCAGACTTGGGTAAGGTCAAGCAGGGGACGATCGCCGCGGTGAAGAAATCGCTGGAAGATGCGGGCATTGGGATTCCCTATCCCCAGATGGAAGTACACTTGCCTGGCCGGGAAGTGGCTTGAGGGCGCTGATGTACGGTTGCCTGACAGCGGTGCGTCAGGGGGCACTGATTTGCCGACCAGTGCCGCGCCGATCACGCTGGGCAGTGCGCGCCGCATGTCGCGGAAAGACAAAAACCGCGGGGTCATCGATGATCCATGGAGTCGACAAGGTGCGGCCGTCGTCGCCGCTGCAGACGTTAAAGAAAAACGTCTTGAAGTGCTCGGCTCGAAATCCGTAAGGGTAGGTGGAGGCCAGGTGATCGCGTGCCGTCAAGGGTTCGACTCCGGGATGTGCATAGTAGTGGATTTGACCATCGCGCGTACAGGAAATACCAAGGGTCCACCAGCCGGTCGTGGCGATGTCGAGTCCCAGGAAGTCATCTCCGTCCGCATCGCCGCGTAACCGCAGCTGGGCGTAGTCGTGGCGCCGATTTCCATCGGTCTTGCTTTCAAAATCGATGAAAAATCCGGGCCAATACGTTTGTGGCTTGGTGCGCGAACCAAAGGAGAACAACCCAGTTGATGGAATACTGTGTGTGACTGCGACACGAAAACCGAAATGCGGTCCACTGCGGTTTTCCCATTTCGCGGTGCGAGGCAGAAAGACTCGTACGACGGCGCTGGGCCCGCGTGAAACAGGAATCCAGCCATCGACGCGTTCATGGACGTCGGCGATGAAATCATCTTGTTGCATTTCGTAGCTGGGTTTTCCGGGAATTCCCGTTTGCCCAGATTGCAGTAATAGTGCGCCATAACTGCCAGGCAGGCCTCCGGCCGGTGTGGGCACGCGACGGATAATATCTGGCTGTCCGCGTTTGACACCTTCGTACCAGCGATTATTACCGGCGACTCCAGTTGGGACGCGCACGTCGTTATCAAGGCTGCGGGTACTCTTGGGAAGGTTGTAGACATACTCCCAGGAAACATCTTCAAAGGTGTCACCGACGACTTTCAACTGCGTTCCTTGTCCGGGTACAAGTTCCTGCGCGACAGAGATGGTAGTGCCCACAAGGATTGCCAACGTGAGTGTCAGATTCCAACAGGTCGGGTAGCCGGGTGAACCGATCATGCGAGTGACCTATTCAGGGTAATCGATGTTCTGTACCGCGTTTCGATCTTGGGATTCCCGCACAGCGACTGGGGGAGATAGCGACCGCGGCCGAAAATCGGGTTTGTCTGATTCGCTGGTGGAATCATCTGTTTCCGATGTATCGGTCCCCGCTGTGGCGAACTTCGCCCTGATTTTGGGATCGATCGGGTATCGCGCTGACAGCAATTGCGATTTGCTGCGTAGTCACTCGTCCTGCAAGTTGCAGATCGCCCACTGCCCGTGGTTTTCGTCGACGCCGACCCTGATCTGTCGCGGTCGGATTCCGGTTCGTTTTTCCAGCCCATCAAGCAGCTGGTGACCGATGTAAAGTGCTAGCAGTTCTGCCGTTGTATTGGGGATGGGTAAGAGCAGACAGTCGCCTCGTGGGAATACCCAGCGTCGCGTCTCAAAGCGAACTTCGACCTCCTCGTCGTTTTCGGCGACGTGGATTTGCGGGTGGTCGGTCGGCAGCAGCATATGGTGATCCAGCTCCTGGGTGATTTGTTGCAGCTCATCGCGGAGTGCCAGAAAGTCCACGACATAGTGGTTTTCATCCAGGTCGCCGGAAACTTCGGCGAAGACGCGATAGTTATGCCCGTGCAGGCGCTCACAGACATTCCCCGCATAGGTGATGAAATGTGCGGCACTAAAAACAGACTGCTCTTTTTCCAGATGCACGTGATAGCCGGCTGTCATCGATATCTTGCTCCTGCCGGGCACACATTTTGCCAGGCACATGGTTGTCGCGAAGCCCGCGATCCCGGGTTCAAAACGGTTTCCCTGGGCCCCGCTTGCCCACTGTAATGGTGTGTCCGGCTGCGTTAACTTGTCTACAATGCACAGGACTGCGACGCAGAGCGTACCCTACAGGATACCCTGCTGGTCTGGAAGATAAACGTACGAGGAGGTTGCTGCTATGTGGAACAGACGGACCATGTTGGCCTGCATGCTCACTGTCGCGCTCGGCGGTTTGGCAATTGCGGCGGACGACTCCCCGCAATTGCGTTTTCGCAAGATTCAACTCGACGCGAAATTTCGTAGTGAAGGAGTTGCCGTAGCTGATTTTGATCGAGACGGCAAGCAGGATGTTGCGGCTGGGTTTGTTTGGTACCGGGCGCCGCAATTTGAAATGCATGTGATCGCAGAGCAACCGGCTTCCGATGGTGGTGCGCTGGCAGGCACACCACCTCACTTTCGGCCGAAGGGGTACAGCAATTCATTTGCGAATTTTGCAGAAGATGTCAACGGTGATGGCTGGCCGGATTTGATTGTGGTCGATTTTCCTGGCAAGCCGACCTGGTGGTATGAAAACCCGAAGCAGCCTGGCAAGTTGTGGACAAAACATCTGGTGACACCTGTAACCAATAATGAGAGTCCCTTGTTGATCGACCTGAATGGTGATGGACAGCGGGAACTCGTTGCGGCACTGGCTCCGGATCCAGCGAACACCGATGGACCGCAGCGCCAGATGGCTTACTTTTCCAGGGGTAGTGACCCGCAGGCGCGCTGGTCGACACACCCGATTTCGGTGCCCGGCGCACCCGGTTGCCGGCGTTATTCGCATGGGCTCGGCGTTGGTGATGTCAATGGCGATGGGCGGTTGGATGTACTGTCTGCCAACGGATGGTGGGAAGCACCGGCGGCTGCGGCAGCGGCATGGAAGTTTCACGCTGCCGAATTTGGTGAACAGGCGGACGGTGAAAATCGTGCTGCCCAGATGTTCGTGGTTGATCTTGATGGCGACGGCGATGGTGATGTGCTCTCCAGCAGTCCACATGCATTTGGCATCTGGTGGCATGAACAACAGGCGGATGGCAGCTGGGCTCGCCACGAGATTGACAAGCGATTTTCCCAATCGCACGGCATGTGCCTGGCTGACATCAACGGCGACGGTTTACCCGACCTGGTCACGGGCAAGCGCTGGTGGGCGCATGGAGGCAGCGACCCGGGAGGCGATCAGCCGGCGGTGTTTTACTGGTATGAACTGAAACGTGAAAAAGGAAAGCCCCGTTGGATACCGCATCAATTTGATGATAACAGTGGTCCGGGCACGCAGTTTGAAGTGAACGATGTCGACGGTGATGGACATCTGGACGTGATTTCTGCGAACAAGAAAGGTGTCTACGTTTTCCTGCAAGTCAGGGATTAAGGCGCCCGGCAAACCGAATGGTATCAAGGTGGTCTTCGGTATACTCACCCTGCCCCGTTTTGATTGAGGAGAGACGATAGTGGCGTCGCGTCGCGAGAAAATTGAAGCCCTCCTGGAAGATGACCCAAACGACGCGTTTTTGCGCTATAGTCTGGCGATGGAACTGGACAAAGAGGGTCAGCTGGAGGCGAGCGCCGCGTTGTTTCGTGGCCTGATGGCCGATTCTCAGCCGCAGGTCGCTGCTTTTTTTATGTTGGCACAGCAGCTGGCACGCCAAAATCAGTCGCTGGAGGCGGTGGGGGTGTTGCGTGCCGGGATTGAACAGGCGGAGATCCAGGGCGATTCGCATGCCGCAGGGGAGATGCGCGAGTTTCTCGCCGGATTGGACACGGAGTCGATGTGATACCTGTGCAATCCCTGATGCGTTGCTCAATTGTTGTGTTGCATTTTCGTTCCGTTACAATGAAGCCAGTCCTTGTGAGGCCCTAAGTTGGCCTCCTGTTTCCTCTTGAGGTACTTGTCCGTGGCTGCTTCCAAATCGCGGTACCGCGCTCGCCGCAATGCTTTCACACTTGTTGAACTGCTGGTGGTGATTAGCATCATCGGATTGTTGATTGCCCTGCTGTTGCCGGCGGTCCAGATGGCCCGTGAGTCGGCCCGGCGAATGAACTGTTCCAGCAATCTCCGTCAGATGGGTTTGGCGGCGGCGCAGTTTCATGACACGTTTCGTCGCCTGCCACCGGGCTACCTCGGAGTGCAACCCCACCGCAGAGTCGATTGCGCTGATCCTAATATTCCGGGTCAGTATGTGGGTACGCCAGCCTTCCTGCTGCCTTATGTGGAAGCGGGTGTGGTCTTCGATCGCCTGGGCGCCAATTTTTCCGATTTCCTGAAAGTGACGCAATTCACGCCTGGGACCTGGTGGATGCGGCAAACGACGGAAACTCCGCAGTATATCTGGAATCCGGATCCGACCTTCGACACCTATGCGATGGCGACGACCAAGATCGGCTTGTTCGCTTGTCCCTCCCAGCCGACTCGGGTTGAAGAACGGGCCACACTGTGGAACATGTTTCCGCTTGAGGATGGACGCTGTTGTGGTTTCCAGTTCTGCGCTGGCAGTATGAGTCCGTTTGGGGCCACCGATTATTTTGGGGTCGCTGGAGGATTCGGGAATAGTCCACCCATTAATCAGGGTGTCCGGAATCCCTGGAACCGGTATTTGGGCGCCTTTGGGAACCGCTCCAAGATTCGGTTTGCTGATATTCGCGACGGCACGAGTAATACGCTGCTGTTTGGCGAGGCGACCAAGCTTTATATCCCCTATAGCCCCTATGGCGACTCGACGATGTGGAGCCCCCGTTATCGTGGCAGTTGCAGTTGGATGGGAGCCGGTCCGATGCCGACCGCCTTTGGCATCAAAGAACAGTGGCCGGCGACCAACGGGCCTGGTGGACCGCTTACCGGTGAATTGATGGAGCCGGGTGCTTTCTTTCAGTTTAGCAGTGATCACTCAGGCATCGTTCAGTTTTGTTTTGCCGATAATTCCACGCGGGCGGTGAATGAGAACATCGATCGAAGTGTTTTGATTGCCCTCTCGGGAATCAAAGATAAGGTAGTGGTCGACGTAGACAGTGTCGCACCTACCCAATAGTTTTGTCCGCCCCATCGATTGTGGCGGCCGTGCGATCGCCGGCCCGCCGCCAAGTCTCGTTGCTGCTACTGTGAAGATTACTGCGTTGCGGACAGATTTCAGCCTACCGGAGAGTCGCTCTATGAAACGTGTGTTTGGCGGCCTGATGTTATTGGCAACTTGCTGGCTGTTTGTCGGCTGCTCGGAGCCGGATCGGTCGATTGAGATGCCCGCAGGTGAAGTCCCCAAGATGGGTGAAGTCAAGTCGATGGATACGGGAGGAGCTGAGGATAAATCCGGTGTTCCCCTTCCTGCTCCTCCTCCTTAGGTCGAGTTGCTTTGTCGTTGACGAATTGTCGAGGGCAGCGGGTGTGTTCTGTCTGTCGTAAACCCAGAGCGGGGTTCCTGTCAGGGAGTCTTGGTACCTGGTGGTCACGGGTTGCTTTACGACCAGCTGAGGACGTGCCACGGTCAAGCGTGGTCCCATCGCTGGACCAGTACTACGCCGGCCCAGACTGCCAGGGTCCCGAGGATCAGGTTGGCGGCGGCGTTCCCAATGGCCAGGCTCCACTGACCTTTTTCCAGAGCCCGAAAGGTTTCATGGCCGAAGGTCGAGAACGTGGTAAGTCCCCCGAGCAGGCCTGTGCCCACTGCCAGCCGGAGGGTGGCTGGTAGCCAGGCCGATTGCAGCAAGGCGCCCAGGCAGAAACAACCGGTGACATTGACGATCAGAGTCGCTACGGGAAGGTTTTCCGTCCAACGCTGGCAGCCCAGCGTGACCAGATAGCGGCTGACTGCGCCCGCAGCTCCCCCCAAAGCGATCCAGACCAACTCGCGCACTTGTCCGTTCCCTCCAGATCGGTGATCCAGGTGCCTATTTGGCGTTGAAAGCCCGTAATTGATGACATACAGTGGAATTGTTGGGCCAGTCGTCTGTCAACCGCCTGATCGGGGTCGTTGATGGAACTGGTTGCCGGTGATGATACCACCAAGGCTGTTTCTCAACACCCTGGTGGGTTCGAGCCGGATTGTTGGTGGTTGTAGCTCTCCGAACTTGTCCCGCCGGCCGCCTTCGCGGTTGGATCGCCTGGGTGGCAGGCCGGCATGGCGGTACGTTGTTGTTGCATCTGATTTGACGATCGGAGTTGGGTATGTCTGTCGAGTCCGCCAAAGGGAGTCCATTGCTGACCGGGGCTGACCTCTTGGTGCAGTCGTTGATTGACCATGGGACTGAGATTCTCTTTGCGTATCCAGGTGGGGCTAGTATGCCCCTGCACCAGGCGTTGACGCGCTACGCTGATCAGCTGCGAACCGTGTTACCCCGTCACGAGCAGGGTGGAGGTTTCGCCGCCCAGGGTTACGCCCGATCAACGGGACGCCCCGGTGTCTGTATGGCGACCAGCGGACCAGGGGCAACGAATCTGGTAACGGCAATCGCGGATGCCAAGCTTGACAGCATTCCTCTGGTTGCCATTACCGGCCAGGTAAAAACGCCGGTGATTGGAACCGATGCTTTTCAAGAAACTCCCATCATCGAGGTCTGCCGTGGGATTACCAAGCACCATTATTTGATCACTGATGTCGCGGATGTGTCTCGGGTGATGCGCGAGGCTTTTCATATCGCGACCACAGGACGTCCTGGGCCGGTACTGGTAGATGTTCCCAAGGATGTTCAGGAGGCGACTTGGGATGCTGCCGACGACGGGCTCATGGATCTGCCCGGCTACCAGATCGAAGATCGCCGCGCTCCCGACGAGCAAATCAAACAGGTGGTGGCGGCGATCAGACTGGCCAAGCGGCCAATGCTCTACTGTGGTGGCGGGATTATTGCCTCTGGCGCCAGCGATCTGCTCCGGCAACTGGTGGATAAAACGGGCATACCGGTAACGATGACTGTGATGGGGCTAGGTGCTTTTCCTCATCACCATCCGCTCTCGCTGGATATGTTGGGCATGCACGGCAGCGTGTATGCAAACCGAGCGGTGCGCGATTCTGACCTGTTGATCGCTTTGGGAGTACGCTTTGACGATCGCGTCACGGGCAAGCTGGCGGAGTTTGCCAGACATGCCAAGATCATCCACATCGATATCGATCCATCCGAGCTCAACAAGAATAAACCGGCCCACATCCCCATCGTCAGCGATGTCAAGTTTGCCTTGAGCGAGCTGACACGTCTGGTCGAGCCCAAAACAGATATCGAGGATTGGGTGCGGTGCTGCCAGCAGTCCAAGGCGGAACATCCTTTTGGCTATGACGAACAGTTCGACGGCATTTTACAGCAGCATGCGATTGCTGAACTCTCCAAATTGACGAATGACCGCAAGACAATTGTCAGTGTCGGTGTTGGGCAACATCAGATGTGGACGGCGCAGTTTTTTGCTTTCAATCACCCCCGCCGGTTTCTTTGTAGTTCGGGATTGGGGACGATGGGTTTTGGTTTGCCTGCTGCAATGGGTGCGCAGGCAGCCCACCCTGATGCCCTGGTGGTGGATATTGACGGTGACGGTAGTTTTCAAATGAACGTGCAGGAACTGGCGACTTGTTTTTGCGAAGATTTACCGGTCAAAGTAATGCTGCTCAATAATCAGCATTTGGGCATGGTCGTCCAGTGGGAAGATCGTTTTATGGCCGGAAATCGTGCCCACACGTATCTGGGCCCGATTCATCATCCCGAAGCATCGGGCCAGGGCGCGGGTCAATATGCCAGCGAGAGGTATCCGGATTTTGTGGCGATTGCCAAAGGGTACGGATGTGGTGCCGCGACCGTCAGCAAGAAGTCAGATTTGGCTGGTGCCTTGGAAGAGATGATCCAATGCAAGGGTCCTTATTTGTTGGATGTTGAGGTCCCCTACCAGGAACATGTGTTGCCGATGATTCCTTCAGGACAAACCGTCGACGACATCATTACCGAGTGAGGTGCGTCGAGCGCTGCCTACCCACGTCCTGGATGAAAGGGCGAAAGATCGATTTTTGTGTTTTCGCCGCGGATCAGGCGCCCCATTACGACTGCCGTTGCGGGCGACAAAAACAGCCCGTTGCGGAAATGGCCGGCGGCGACGTAAACATTGTCCAGGTTGGGTACCTGTCCCAGGTAGGGAAGCCCATCAAAAGAACCGGGTCGCAATCCCGCCCAGCTTTTCTCGATAACAGCGGTATTCAGCGGGTCCACGAGCTGGCGTCCGAGTTCTGCTAGTTCTTGTAGCGCTTCCGGCGTCGTTTGTTTTTGGAAACCTACTTCTTCTTCAGTTGACCCGACCAGTACTCGTCCATCTTCGCGCGGGACGACGTAGCGTGGTCCTTCGTTGAGGATGTGTTGCAACGGAGGCCTTTGGCAGCGAAACATCACCATTTGCCCTTTGACAGGAAGGATTCCGTTGGGCAATTCCAGTGGTTCCAGTAGCTGTCGTGTCCAGGCTCCGGCAGTGAGACAGAAACGTAGTGCCGACAGCCGTTCGTTCTTTTCTGAGATCGCGGCGCGGACCTGTCCCTGTTCGATCTCGAAGCTTGCGATGCGCGTATCGACATCAAATTCGACGCCCAGATCGCGAGTTACTTTCAGTAGTGCCTGCAGATGGTCAGGGTTGCGCAATTGCGATTCGGTTGGTATCCGGTACGCGGCACGCAAAGTTTCTGATTCGGCCAACGGGCGTAATGCGGGTTCCAGGTCGATTAGCATCGACGGTGTGAGACGATCGATTTCGATGCGTTCCTCACGCATTAAACCAACCAGGCCACCCAACGCTGCCGCTTCTCCGTGGCTGCGTGCCAGATAAATCCCGCCACACTGGCGGTAACCATTATCGATTCCCGTCGCCTCGAACAGGCTGGCTGCCCATTGGGGATGTAGCTGATGACTCAATACACGCAGTTGGTCGAGCGGATGATGCGCTTGATCCGGTCCCGTTGCGGGCAGTATTCCGGCACCGGCCCAGGATGCTTCACGTCCCGCTTCTTGGCGGTCCACAATCCGCACTTGCAGACCATGTTGCGCCAGATCATAAGCCAAGGAAAGGCCGATAACCCCTCCACCGATAATCAGGCAGTCAGGCGTTGTCATGGAGTAATGAATCGACGAGTGCGCGGAGATGTTCCAGCCAGGGATCCCCGGTATGACGCGCCAACTTTTTGTTTAATAAGGTAAGGTCCGCCAAGGTGTCCACATCATACCACGTTGGGAGCACAGCGAAGCGACACTGCTGATCGGTTAATCGACTGACCGTTGTTTCCCATAACTCAGGTGAGCTCCAGGGCATACCGTCGAAGACGGAGGGGACTTGCCCTGTGGCCCCGATCAGATAGTACCCACCATCGAGACTGGGTCCCAGCACGACGTCATGATCACGTAGCTGTTCAAAAGCCTGGTGTAGAACATCGACCGGCAGGTCGGGACTGTCAGATCCGATCAGCACGACACGATCGAACCCGTCGCGCAGAGCAGCTTCAAAGAAATGTTGCATGCGGTCACCCAGGTCTCCAGGATCCAACTGGCGCTGGAGATCCCAGGTCGCTTGTACCTGCCGAAACTCGTGCTCTCTGTCGGCAGGTGCGAAAGCCAGGATGCGATGGTCTGCAACGTCTGCGAGGCGATGGATCAAAGTCTCGACAAAAACTTGATACACCCGAGCGGATGGCTGCTCACCGAGGGTTGGCGCCAGCCTGGTTTTAACCTGCCCTGGCTCCCAGTACTTGGCGAACATGCCCAGCAATTTCACGGTTGAGTCCTCCCTTGGGTTGGCTCTTGAGTGAACATGCTCCGCATTACGAGGCGCGCGAAGAAGATAGTGAGACCTTCCTGGACGTGTCGCGAGCTGCCGATCCCCAAACGCTGAATTTGTAGAAGTAAACGTGCATCGAATGGAAAAAGCAGGTACGATTTGAGTCCGCGGGTGACCGCACATAGCTAACGGTCAGGTGTGTGACTGCTGTTCGTTGTACTCGCCGCCAGGGCCGGGCGGAAGTCAGGAAACCACCTGCGGTTGCCTGCCGCGGTTGGGGAGGTGCACGATCAATGGCACGGGGCTGTCCAGCCGCGGAGGTACGGATAGTGCCAGCAAGGGCCACCTGTCTGGTGGTGCGGAGCTGGTATGGCAATTACTGCGGGTGTGCGCGGTGATTGATGTTGTGGCTGGACTATCGTTGGTCACTTGAGTCATTCGCTGATGCAAACTGCATTTCTGGTCGCCGCCTTACTGTTGATGACGGGCTTTGCTCTCAGGGCCCGACTGGCCTGGCTGCAGGGACTCTATATTCCTGCGTCTATCCTGGGCGGGCTGGTTGGTCTGGTGTTGGTCCAGATCACGTTGCAGATTGCTACGCCAAATACAGGGGGCACTACAGTTGGAGAAGCGACGCCAGAAACGAGCGGGGATCCTGTATGGTGGGTACAGGGGATCCATGATTGTGCTGGTGAATGGAAGACCTGGCCTGGTTGGCTGATCGCTGTAGTTTTCGCGGGATTACTTCTCGACCGGCGAGCCCGGCCCGTGCAGCAGAGTTTGCGGTTGGCTGCACGAGAGGGAATCGTCGTCTGGATTGTTGTGCTGGGTCAGACGACTGTAGGACTTCTGGTTACCTGGTTGATCATACAGCAGTTTACAGACGTCCCGAACGCATTTGGGATGTTGATTGAAGTTGGATTTGCGGGTGGTCACGGGACCGCGGCGGCAATGGGACAGGTTTTCGAGAGTGAGGCGGTTGGCTTGACCGATGGAACGGACCTGGGAACCTTTATGGCGACGGTTGGTCTGGTGTTCAGCGTGCTGAGTGGCATTGTCTATGTGAACATCGCTATGCGGCGCGGGTGGACCCGCCCAGGTGAAGTCACATTCCAGCGCGTCCCCGGCTTGGAAGTCTGGAGTCATCCCCAGCCTGTCGCACTCGGT
>CAZITS010000074.1:0-12601 GCA_964542185.1 uncultured Pirellulaceae bacterium | reverse complement strand
CGAACACCGGCCCTGTACACTATCCGGTGATAAACCAGAGTTTTACGGTAAGAATTTTTTTCACGCTCGAATCACAGACCTATTTGTCCCTGAAGCCCCTGGACTGAGGGCCCCTGATGAGTTCGTCGTCGCTCTCTCCTCAGGATCGTTTCTTTTCAGGAGTCTGGTGCACCTGAAGGATTGGTCACCAGATACGACCTGACTACGAAGCCGTCGCTGCATTTTGCGATGGTAAGTGTGTTTGATAGGCCGGAATGGGAAGCATTGAAGAAATAGCAGGTGTGGTATTTCCACCGGGTAATGTCGTTGTAGCCGGGAACATTTTTGGTTACTCTCGCGAACGCGTCCGGCGCGTTAGCGCAGCGGATTGCCACGGTGATCTGCCAGCCGCAATGTCGGCTGGTTATTCTTGTTTGTTTTCCTCCAGTTGCCGGCGATGATGTTTGAGATCGTCCAGATAACACAAATTTGAGAGTCGAACGTGCCGATGTCGGATGTTTTTGCTGATTTGGAGAAACGCGGTTTACTACACCAGTCGACCGATGCCCAACAGCTGGCTGGCTGGCTGGCGAAGGGTTGCCGCACGGTTTACGTTGGTTTTGATCCAACTGCCGATAGTCTACATGTCGGCAGCCTCTTGCCGCTGATGACGCTGCGCCGGTTTCAACGCGCGGGTCATCGGCCGATTGCACTGGTCGGAGGGGCGACTGGGATGATTGGTGATCCCAGCGGCAAGAGCCAGGAACGCAATCTGCTGTCCGAGGAGATGTTGCAGGCCAATATGGCGGGAATTGAACAGCAGTTGCGGAGCTTTCTGGATTTCGACTGTGGCGAATGCTCCGCGCTACTGGTCAACAACTGGGAGTGGATGAAGGAATTCAGCTACCTTGGTTTCTTGCGCGATGTAGGCAAGCATTTTCCCGTGAACGCGATGTTAGCCAAAGACTCGGTGAAACATCGTCTAGAGCGTGATGATGTTGGTATCAGCTATACCGAATTCAGCTACATGTTGTTGCAGGCGTACGACTTTGTTCATTTGCATCAGCAGTACGATTGTGGATTGCAGTTTGGAGGAAGTGACCAGTGGGGCAATATTACTGCCGGCATTGATTTGGCTCGGCGCCTGTGTAGTGCACATCTGTTTGGGTTGACTTGCCCGCTGTTGACCAAATCCGACGGCAGCAAAATGGGTAAAACGGAAAGTGGAACCATTTGGCTCTCAGCCGACAGGACCAGTCCCTACCAATTTTACCAGTACTGGATCAACGTTGCTGATGACGATGTTGGCAAGTGCTTGAGGTTCTTGACCGATTTGAGCCTGGAGGAAATTGGCGCATTGGATGAGGCCCGTCAGGCACGCCCAGAAAAACGTGAAAGCCAGCGGAAACTTGCCGAAGCGTTAACGCAACTGGTCCATGGAAGTGAACAACTTGTAGTGGCCCAAAAGGCGACGGAGTTTTTCTTCGGCGCCGAGATTGCAGATATGCGTGATGAACAATTAAGCGATGTCTTTGCTGACGTTCCCAGCCAGCAGGTTCCCGCAGCAGATTTGGGGGGAGCCGGAATGGGACTGATCGATGCGCTCTCGACTGCCGGGCTGGTTCAATCCAAAGGTGAGGCGCGACGGGTGATTAAGGAGGGCGGCGCTTACATCAATAACCGGCGCTGTACCGACATCGCGGCACGCCTTACCTCGACAGATTTAGCGAGTGAGACGATGGTCGTGTTGCGCCGTGGTAAGAAACGTTACGCGCTACTCCAGTTCGTGGACAGTTAGTGTGAAATACGGGTGGCTTGAAAGACAAGGCAGGTGTCTGGAAGACCAGGTCCAGCGAAGTGTGAGAGTACTTCCGGAATGGTGATCCTTGGGCGGGTGTTTCATTGCGATCGCTCGGATTCTCTGCGAGCGTGAGGGCCGACGAACAACGAGGCGATTGTGATCCGGAAGCCGTTGCGATTTTTCCTGTTGGCTAGCGCTGCGTTGCTGTTATTGCTCGTGGTGGGGGGCTTGATGCTCTACCAGGCAACGCGGTACGTCCCTGACTTTTATCAGCAGGCTCTGGAAGTTAACCCTCAGCAACAGGCTGCCGCAGGTGATGAGCTGGAGCGTCAGGTGCTTGAGTTGCACAGTGAAATCCAGGACGAAGGACGTTGGCAGGCCGTCTTTGATGAGGACCAGATTAATGGCTGGCTGGCGTCGGATCTCAAGGAGAAATTTTCGGATTCGTTGCCAGCTGGCGTGTCAGCGCCGCGTGTGGCGATTGCTCCGGACTCGGTTCAGTTAGCCTGCCAGTATCAGGATCCGCGCATCGAGACGGTTGTCTCGTTGACACTATCCGTGGCAGTAAATCGACAATCCAACGAAGTGGCTATCACAGTTCAGAATGTCCGCGCGGGATTGCTCCCTTTACCGTTGAAAGACTTGCTGGATGAAGTGGCCGCGGCAGCCCAGCGTGCTGAACTTGATTTGCGATGGGCCCAGTCTGACGGAGCTCCAGTCGCTTTGTTACGCGTTCCAGCAGAAATTCCGTCCCTTGAGGTAGAGGGCTTTCAGCTGGATGAGATTGCACTTGGTGACGGGGAAATTCGTCTCATTGGCCAAACAGCTGCGCAGCGCTAAGCGGCAGGCTGTTTGAGCTGGTTAATCTACAACGCTGCACTTGATCGACCAGACTTCTGATTCGGCTGCCTGGCGTCGCAGCAGCAGGTGGACGGCGTGCTGTTGTCCAGATAGCTGGATCTCACGCGAGTCGGGGCGTGAATCGATCAGCAGATAAGTTCCCCAGTCCCAGCGTTTTACGGTACCACGATTGCCAGAGATGGGGCCTTCGTAATCGAGATAATGGATTCGGTGGTCTGCCAGGCGCTGGCCAGATTGAGTGGAGTCCGGGGTGGGAGGCGCAGGCAATGCCCAGGTTTCCAGTGTGCCGTCCCGTTCCAGCATTAAATCCCAGTGGGGTTCGCGCGGGCCTGCAGGTGGTGTGAGGTGGTGCAATACGACAAAACGGGGCATCGGATTGGGATCGCGACGTGGTCGAGAAGGCCATGGTCAGTGAGAACGTGAAGGCACTGGCCGGGGCGTGCTACAGGAGATCCTGGGTTGCTGCAGCCAGCAGCCATGATGCCACCGCGTATTGTAGTGGCGTATTCGTACTATGCGAACCTGATTGCGATCACGTCATATCGTGTGGCCGGCTATTGCGCAGCCGGTTCGACTGATTCCCGATCAGCGATGCAGATGGTGCTAATACAATACTGCCGTTTAGGGTATCAAAAGGTGGGACGCTTGTTGAAGCTAGGGCTGAACCACAATGATGGCGTTTGCCGAGTCAGGTGTTCGCGTTTGCCGGCTGCTCACACTGGCGACCAGCTCGAATTGGCCGGCTTTGTCAGCGGTTAACGTCAAGCGGTATGGAGAGGGTTGCTCCTTGGCACGCAACGTTCGAATCGCTGCCAGCTTGAAACTGCGGCCATCTGGTGCAAAGGTCAGTTCGGAGCGTGGACGCGTAAAATCGCTGAAACTCATGCCATCTGGAATGGTTACTTCCAGAACCACTTCGTCTTCCGCGGTGTTGCGCCCGTTGGTGATTTCGAGAAAGAAAGTCGACTGTTGCCCGACACGCATGGCACCGGTGTTGGAGCGCAACGAAAGTGAAAGCTTGCCGCTCGTGTTTTTGTTGGCAGTTGCCCCTGGAGCTGGCGAGGGGAACTCTGGCCCGTTGGCAGGTGTCGGTGCCGTACGCCGTGGACTGCGAGAGTCGTCCAGGTTTGGTGCCTGGACGTTCAGCAGGACCTGGCGGCGAGTCAACTCCTGCGCAGCTTGTGTGACAATTGTTTCGACCTGCAGTGAGCCACTCTGCAATGCAGTGAATACGACCTGACGTTTGATTGTCTGACCAGGCAGTAGTGTTCCAGGTATGTCCCAGTGCATCAGGTTGCGGTTTTGCGGTAACACAAATCCATCGGTTGCCTGCTGCGGGTCAAGTGTAACCGGGAAGTCAACCGCGACACGTAAATCCTGAGCGAGACGATCACCGTTGTTGGTAACTTGAATTGTCAGAGTTGAGTTTTGTTGCGTGGTAATCGTTGAGGGAGTCCAAGTGGTTGTCAGTGACACTGTCGGTGCAACGGGTTGTACCGGTTGCGTGACCGTCACACACGTTCGTGGTGTCTGGGCCGTTTGTCCTTCAGCGGAAGTGACTGAGACCTGGTGACAGAGCCGACCTGGTTTTTCCATAATAAAGGAGACAGACAGATCACTACGTGTTTCGCCCGCGGCCAGGTTTCCGATGACCCGTTCGATCGGGCTGAGCTGCCCTTCCGCATGGCGTAACCCGGAGTCGAACATGTCACGCAGGGAAACGCGACTCAATGCTGTCGATCCGCGATTGGTAACCTCGATTTTGTAGACCAGTTTCTGCCCGACCTCGGCAGTTTCCGGTGGATTGACAAATCGCACGGACAGTGCAGTTTCAATAATTCTGGAGGCGACTTCAGAGCGTTGTTCGGTGATCTGATCCGCGCGGACTGTGAACGGCAGTCGCAGGTTGCCCGGGGCGCCAGCGCGGCAGGTGACGGAGAGGCTGGTTTTGGCTCCCGGTGCCAGGTTGCCCAGCTGCCATCGATATTGCGAGGTAAATTGGCGTCCAGCCGGGCGGCTATTGAGGAATTCAAGTGTTTCGGGCAAACGTGCCTGGACTTCCACGTTACGGGCGACACGATCACCCAGATTGCTGATTTCCAGATGGTAGATGGCCACCGCGTTGACGCTGACAAGTTCCGGTCCGGTGGCGGTGAGACGCAGGCTCGGCGCATTCCACTGAATAGTGGTCCACCCGTCGCCGAGGATCATCTCAGGAGAGCCCTTGGCGGCATCACCAGGTCGCACGATCTGGACGCGAATGCGACTGGTGCCAACCGCGCCGGTGGGATTAATTACTTCGATGGGAGCCAGGCCCTCATTGTCGGTGGGGACACTTGCCGATTGGCTGCCGCTATCGCCGAAACGCACGGAAGGTCCTGACACGATTTGATACCGAACGATCCATCCCGGTGCTGGCTGTGTTCCACCTAGTCGTGTCACACGCGTTTCCAGCCGATGCTGTGCCGCCGCCGCGGCCGGGACGTTTGCGGGAGCGGGCAATACCCAATTGGTATCAACCCAGTGAATGGTGGTTACTTTGCGCCGTAGTGGCCAGCCTTTTGCGTTTGGCGCGAGTACGGTGAGATGACTGGTTCCGGGAGTGGCCGAAGTCACGCTGATCCAACTTTGACCAGTCTTCAATTGAACATCGTCGGCGGGGTTGGGGGTCCCTCGAGTCACCGTTTCGGCGACGCTAGAGGTGTGGCTGGTGGCAAAGCCAGCCGTTCGCTTTTCTGCATTTGGACGTTTTCCCAGGTGGTGCAGGATTGAATCGGTTTGATCGCCTACGGCGACGAAGTGGCCGACGCCGTCTGGCGCTAGAATCCACTCGATTGGCTGTTTTGTCACCAGATAACCGTCAGGGCCACAGAGACCGGCCAGAATCACGACTTCACCACCGACGGGTGCTACCAGCCTCCGAGGTGTGATTACCAGTTCTCCCGCCTCTCCGGGGGGCATTGGGGCTTGCGGTAAACCGGTCCACGGATCGATACCGGGTGCACCCTTACCAGGAGGTCCGTCACTGCAGGGGGGCGGGTTACCGGGACCGCTGAAAACTGGCTTGGGAAACCAGGAAGCTGCCGGATTCCAACCATTCCAGGGTTCTGGTGCCACCCAGGTGGTCGACGCGGGCGACGGCAGGAAAATCCGCTCTCCACTGGGATCGATTGCCGGCAGTCGGATCTGTGAACACCCGCACAGGACGAGCATCATCAGGCTCAGCGACAGGTGCGCTGCTGCGATGTTCCACTGCCTTCGGGTCATAGGAAAGGTCCACAAGAGATTGATTTTTTTCCGGTTCTACCTCGTCGTAGAACTGTTGCCTGGCAACACTCCGTGCTTGATCTCGATTGACTCTGTGATGGAAGCGTAGCACGCCCCCAGGCAAACTGTGGTTTTTCTTCAACATGTCTGGTTCGGGAATCAGATCCGGGAGTGACCTTTGTGCCGACTGTAACGGCCATTGGGGTCAGTCTACCTGTCCGCAGTGCCCCTAGAGAGCTGGTATGGCCGTTGGGACGGAGAAGAATTAAGGCTGTCTGACGGGAAGTCACTTAGCCGCCGGCAGCCTTGGCACCGCTGGTGCGGAGTAGCTCGATCTGGTGTTGATCGGTCCGATAGATGACACGAAATTGCAGCTTGGCGCTACCTTCCTGGAAGACCTTGTCAAAGGCTTGCACCTGGGCGAACGTCTTCTTGGCGCGCTCCAGTGCCTGTTTCGCCAGGTTCTCGCGCTGCGCGCCCAGTTCCTTGTTCTTTTTCTTCAGTTCGCCTGATTGGGCGATCGCCACGTTTGCTGCCCGCTGGCCGTTGACAGCGGCTTGCTGCGCTTGTTGCAGTGTTTTGATGTTTAAAGGGATCCGTCGGCCCTGCGGTGGCTTGACCCAGGGGCGCAAACCCAATTCGAATTGATTGCGTTTGAGTGCGGTGGCCAGTTCGATTTCCAGCCCCGCGTGTGCTTTCTTGAATCGGATCAGCGCCTGGCCCTTGTTGGCTTGGGCTTGCCCGGTTTCAGGGTCCCAGCTGAACTCTGGGAAATTGCCGTCCAGGCCGGTGAACTCGACCTTCATCGCTGCCGGGTCGGGGTAATCAGGAAGATCCCATTTCAGCGCGAGTGTTTGTTTTTTCAGGTTGAATTCCGGTGCTTCGATCTGAATTGGCTTGCGCAGACCGAGCTGTATCACATCCTCCCCCGCAGACATGCTCAACAGGCAGTTTCGCAGGTTGGCTGCTCCTCTTTGCTGAGCTGCTTCTGCGGTCCATTGAAATGTGAGGTTGCCGTCAGCGAGCGCGAGCAGGGCCACGACCTTGCCCTGATCCGCGTCGGAGGCCGCCAGCGAGAGCTCCCACGCGCGTTCTGCACGGCCATCGTCGGCGTTGGCCATCTTGAATTGTTGTTTGCCACGTAATGCACTACGCCCACCGAGCAGGCGGATAAAGCAGACTTGCTGCGGGCCCAGATGGACGGGGCCGAGCGGCGTCGCAGTTGTGGCGGGAGCTTGTTGAGGATCCAGTGGTGGCAAATCAACCTGGGCTGCGAGGTCGCGAAAGGGTTTCCCCGCGGGTGCGGTGGATGGGGCTGCCGGCTTGGCCGGTTCTGGTTTGGCCGGCGGCGGTTCTGTTGCCGCAGGTTCGGTTGGTTCTGGTTTGGCCGGTGGCGGTTCTGCTGCCGCTGGTTCAGCCGGTTTCGGGGGCGTTGTCGGTCCCGTGTTGACTGCCACATCGGTTGGCGGTGGCGCGCTGCCGGCGGGTACTGCCGCGTTGAGTCCACCACCGGCGGCCGTTGTTGTCATTGGTTTTACGGCCGGTAGGGTGGCCGTGCCTGCGGCACTGTCCTGGGGCGAGGCTGCCGCACCAGTTGCCACCTGGTCTCGCGTGTGATCGACAGGAATGGTCTCTGGTTCCGGGTCGCTTTCCAGGTCAGAGACAGCTGCTTTTCCCGTCTCCGCATTCGTGGTGTCTTGTCCAGATAGGTTGGTTTGTGCCAACGCCGGGTCACTACTGCCAGGGAAGAAAACAAAGACGACCAGAGCGACGAGCAGCACGAGGATTAATAGCACACTGCAGACGGCGCTAATCACAATCCCCAGGGGTAGTTTTTGCGTGTTGCCATTCTGGTTTGGGGATGTGTCCGTTCGGTCGTCTTTCGTGGTTTCCTTTTGGGCTTTCTGCTCGGTTCTGGCGGGGCGTTTGGTGGCGATTCGGATTCCTGCCGCTTGGCTTTTGTTCGCGGGTGTCGGCGACGACTCGGTGTTGATGGCCGGGAAGCCTGTGGAGACGACTGGCGCGTTGGTGGCATCAGCCGCTGCGGAATTCTCACTCGCTGTTTCCGCCTCGCCGCTTTCCTGGTTTTGCTCCTGATGATTTTGTTCCAGCCAATCGCCGAGAATCCCTTCGACCGCCGCGACATTGGCAAACCGTTCGTCTGCTTGTGGCGCCATCATCCGGTCACAGATCTTGATCAGTGCGGGGGGAAGATCTGCGCGCCGGTCGAGGATCTTCTTTGACGGTCCATTTTGTTTGGCGGCGATCAGCTCTGTCTTTTCAAGTTGCCGGAATGGGGCCTTCCCTGTTAGCAGGAAATAGAAGGTGGCCCCCAGTGCATAAATGTCAGCGGCGGCAGTGAGTGGTGCGTCCTGGAGTTGTTCGGGTGCCAGGTAGACAGATGGTTTCATTTCGGACGATACGGTGGCCGCAGCGGCACTGGTCATTCCCAGATCCGCAATCTTCAACGTTTCTTGCTTGTCCACCAGTAGAATCGTGGGTTGGATTCCGCCATGAACCAGGTTGTTGGCATGAATGTGCACCAGGCCCGACGCAGCTTGCCGAAGCCAGGTAACGGCCTCTTCGACGCGCAGAACTTTTTGATTGGCCACATGTTCTTGCAGTGTGGGACCCGCCACGTGCTCGATAGCCACGTAGTAGCGTTCGCCTTTCTGGTCGACATCCAAGACACGCAAAAGGTGGGGGTGATCGACCCCGAAAGCCTTCCTGGCCGCGTCAAGTGAATGTTCGTCTCGAAGAATCTTGATTGTGGCCAGCCGATTCAACTGCGTATGTTCGGCCAGGAACATCGCGCCTTGCGATCCTTTTCTCGTCTGCTCGCGGAGGGTGTAGGGACCCAGTCTGAGGTTGTGTCTGCCAGCCAGCAGCTGCATTACTTGCCAGGGCGAAAGCAGTTTCGCTTTGACGAAGACTCGGGCGGCTGCCTTGGCGTCGCTCGCCCCTTGGGCGGCCTCTTCGTGTGCTTTGATTTGCTCGGCAGAGACGAGCTGACTCCGCTTGAGAATTTCCAACAATTCCGTGGCGGTTGCGATCGCGGCAGATTTTCCCATCGGCTGTACTCCCTATCACACTATTTTCACCGGCGGGCCCAGTTGTGGCAAGTCTCAGGCGAGCGAACGCTTGCTGGTTTCTTGGAACGGGGTGTCGCAGCCCGGGTAATACGTACTTGTGGCAATCCCCTGAATCGCTGCTTGACTGGAGCTAGACTCGACGGGTCGCGTTGATTGCCGTAGGCTGGGTTGCTGCGATGCGGGTCTTGGGCGTTTGTTCCTACTTTGCCAGGAAACACCATGGAATATCTGATTGCCTTGATCGCTTTGACAGCACTGGAAATTGTGCTGGGAATCGACAACATCGTCTTTATTGCGATCCTGACCGACAAGCTTCCAGAGGCGCAACAGTCCAGGGGCCGTCGCTTGGGCTTAGCGCTGGCCATGGTCATGCGGCTCTTGCTGCTGTTTTCGTTGTCCTGGATTCTCGGCCTCTCCCAGGGGCTGTTTGAGCTTACGAGTCTTGGACTGCCGGCGAGTTTCTTGCCAGAGGGCGAGCATGGAATCGAAGTGAATGTGATCTCCGGGAAAGATCTGATCTTGTTTGCCGGCGGTCTCTTCTTGATCTGGAAAAGTGTCACCGAGATTCACGAGAAGATCGAACAGACAAGCGGGCACGGAGCGGATGCCGAAGCAGCCAAACAAGGGGTTTCCATGTCCAAGGTGCTGATGCAGATTGCCGTCATGGATCTCGTTTTCTCGCTGGATTCGGTGATCACGGCGGTGGGTACGGTTCAGGCCGACGGCGAAAACTTCTGGCTCGGAATTGGCGTGATGGCTACCGCTATCATCCTCGCTGTGGGGGTGATGATGCTGTACGCCAATCCGATCAGCCGCTTTGTTTCTGAGCATGCAACTTTCAAGATCCTGGCGATGGCTTTCTTGATCTTGATCGGCGTGATGCTAGTCGCCGAAAGTGTCGGTACGCCGATTGCCAAGGGCTATATCTATTTCGCCATGGCCTTTGCGCTGATCGTTCAGTTTTTGAACATGCGGATGCAGACCAACGCCCGGGCCAAATCCGCGAGCTCGTAAATGGCGGTTGCCTGTTGATTCCTCGCGTCAGAAATTCCCACGTCATCGTCCAGGTGTCTAGTGTGGCCCGCCACGGAGCAGGACGCGTTTACCACCTGCATCGTTGGCGGTGATTGTCGGGATGCAGTGCGCCGCTGCCAGCGGCTCTCGACTTTTTCTGAGTCCAGATCTATGCTTTCTGGCGTTGCCCGCGCGGACTGAATTGTGCGTGCGGTGCACAGTGGCTCGTCACCATGATGAGCCACTGTGGTGATGTCCGTAATACGGCGGCTCGCTGGTGAAGAAATCATCTGCAGCAAGTGAGGGAGAGACGATGCGAAAGTTATTGTTGATGTGTCTGGTCTCGGGGTTTGTTGGCGCCTTGATGGCGTTGTCCGTAACACGGGATGGACCGGCTATGCGGTTGATGGCCCAGGAGCGTTCAGCGGCGATCACGGCGCCAGCAGCTGGTAGTAGCGGGGCCGACGAGTTGGCCGATTTTTCCGCAGCCGAACGAGTGAACATTGCGGTCTATGAGAATGCCAATCGAGGTGTGGTCAATATTACGACACGCATGGCCCGGCAGCAGTCGTTTTTCTTCGACGAAGGCCGTCCCTCCGAAGGTTCGGGTTCGGGAAGTGTCCTCGATAAACAAGGCCATGTCTTGACGAACCTGCACGTGGTCGAAGACGCCAAAAGCGCCCGTGTCACATTGTTCAACAACGAAACCTATACGGCCCGCCCGGTGGGGGCGGACCCCGATAACGACATCGCGGTGCTGAAGATCGATGCCCCACCGGAGATGCTGTTTCCGATCAAGCTGGGAGATTCTACTCGGTTGCGCGTGGGACAGAAGATTTTCGCTATCGGCAATCCGTTTGGACTGGAGCGGACCATGACAGTGGGCATCATCTCCAGCCTGAATCGTCAGATCCCTTCTCGGAATCGTCGCGAAATGAAGTCGATCATCCAGATCGATGCGGCGCTCAATAGTGGTAATTCAGGCGGGCCGTTACTGGATAGCCGCAGTCAGCTGATCGGCATGAACACCGCGATTGTGAGTCCCAGCGGCGCGGGGGAAAACACAGGTGTGGGGTTTGCGATTCCGGTGACCACGATTCGTCGTGTGGTGCCCCAGCTGATCCGGCATGGGCGCGTGATTCGTCCGGACACAGGGATTTCTCGCGTCTATCAGACCGAGGAAGGACTGGTCATTGCCACACTGGTTCCCGGGGGGCCGGCCGAACGGGCGGGCCTGAAGGGTTTTCGCAGAGTGCGCCAGCGGCGGCGCGTCGGTGGTTTTGTGTTTGACGAGATGAGCTGGGATTACAGTTCCGCGGATCGCATCGTGGCGGTGAATGGGGAACCGGTTAAAACCGCGGATGAGCTACTGACCATCATTGAACGCAAGCGTCCTGGCGAGGAAGTGGCCATGACGGTGGTGCGATCAGGGCGGCGTCTCGACGTCCAACTCACGCTTGGTGATAGCGAGTGACGCCGCCCGCTGGCGGGTACGCACGACCGCCCTCAAGAGTGGCTGAGCGTTGTCGCGAGCAGGCCGAGGTTTTCAGGTCCAGGCTGGGGCCGGGTTTACTGTCCCTCGGGGGCGGCAATTGCATACAGGTATTCCTGGCGGCGGCCGTTTTCGGGCTGCCCCACGCGCAGGTAGAGGCGACTGCCGCAGATGACCGGTGACGAAAACTGTTCCCCCGGGATGCGGGCACGCGAGACCTGCTGGTATTTCTTCGGATCGGCGCGGAAGATGGTTGCCTGCCCAGACTCGTCAAAGGCATAGATCAAGTCGTTGACCATGATCGGCGCGGCGGTAAAGGTGCCGCCGATCCTTTGTTTCCAGGTCGCTTTGCCGGTGCGGGTGTCCCAACAGGTGGCGATGCCCGCGTCCAGCATGGCGTACAGGTAGTTGCCCTGGACCAGCATGGACGGCACGTAAACACGTGACTTGTTTTCCCAGGCCACTTTCTTGGAACCATCGGCAAACACCGCCTGCACATGGTTCTTTGGGTACCCGCCACTGGCGAAGACACGTTCTCCGTCGGTGACTAATGTCGTGACGCATTCCGTAGTGGCGGCTTCCGTTTCCCAGAGCAGGTTGCCGGTGGTCGGGTCCAGGCTTGTTACCAGGTTACAGCCCTGGATCACGACCTGTTCTTTCCCGGCGGCTTGGATCAAGATCGGTGACGCGTAACTCGCCAGCTTGGGACGCATACGTTTCCAGGCGACCCGCCCGGTAGCCCGCTCCAGTGCGGCGATCGCGCCGCCCCCTTTGTTATCACTGGCGACAATCACCAGGTCGCCGTAGATGAGGGGAGAAGCCGCGAAGCCTTGATGAGTGACGAAGGGACTGATCTTTTGTTGCCAGAGCACGTTGCCTGCCAGGTCCAGCGCGGTCGTCCAGACGGCGCCGTCATGCAGGAAGTTGGCGAGCAGTCGCGTTCCATCACAGGCCAGCGTTGCGGAGGCCTGGGACGTCTTCTGGTGGCCACCACGGTCCAGGCCACCGGTGTGCACGTCGGTTTTCCAGACCAGTTTGCCTGTTTCTCGCTGCAGGCAGAGCACCGAGTGGATTTCTCGTTTTTCATCGGCGGTG
>CAZITS010000073.1:0-12616 GCA_964542185.1 uncultured Pirellulaceae bacterium | reverse complement strand
TATTTGAGACATACCAATAATAATAATAAAAATAGTTGACCTTTGGGATTTACACGCAAAAGCGTGTCGATCAACCGATCCTGATTATCAAGACGGCTTGGGGTGGCAAGTCATTGCACACCGATTTTCGTCCGCCCAGTGCCGGCCCCTACCAGTTCAACGCGCAGCAGTTGAAACAGTTCCAGGAGCGGGGCCAGGATCTGGCCCAGGTCAAGGAGCAACGGGCCAGGCAGACCGGGCACTATTACCGCCTGATGATTGAGCACATCCGTGCAGTGCTGAAGGACATCCAACAGGTCTACCCGGGTTACGATGGAGCACAGGGTTACGAACTAGCGGGCCTGGTCTGGTTCCAGGGTTGGAACGATATGGTCGACCGCGGTACCTACCCCAATCGTGGTCGGGCGGGTGGCTATGCCCAATACACTGAAGTACTGGCACATTTTATTCGTGATGTGCGCAAGGATCTGGCGTCCCCCAGTATGCCGTTTGTTATCGGCGTTATGGGAGTCGGTGGTCCCATTGCGCAATACGGACCCGCTGAGCAACGCTACCGGGGAATCCATGGGGGATTTCGCCAGGCGATGGCTGCACCGGCCAGCATGCCGGAATTCAAAGGCAACGTGACTGCTGTGCTGACCGAGAACTACTGGGATCCTGAACTCAAGGAGCTGGCGGCGAAATGGGAGCAGATCCGGGCGCAGGGCCGAAAATTGAACCGGGATAAAAATCTGACCAAGGCGCAGCGGAAAGTGGCTCTGGACCAGTTCACCGCGGAAACAATGACGGCCCGCGAACTCGAAATTTACCGCGCAGGGACGTCCAACGCCGCCTACCATTACCTGGGTTCTGCCAAGATGATGGCCCAGATCGGTAAGGCATTTGCCGAGGCGCTAGTCGCCACTACGAAAACCGTCAATCAATGAAACCGATCAACGTCTGCAGGTGCACTTTAGAGAGCTCGCTGTCAGGTCGATCCACCGAGACCATGACCTGGCAGTCGCAGGTTGAATAGTTCCCTTTTGGAAATCACTGTGCCGCCAAGGCGTCTGATCGCGATGGAGTTTCTTGTGCTGACTCGACGCTTTTCCAGTGACATGCTGCTGATCATCTGGGCGACTTTCGCAATCGCCGACAGCGCGTCTGCCGAGCGTCCGACGCCGGCCCAGCTGGAATTTTTCGAGGCGCGTATTCGACCGGTGTTGGTCGAGCAGTGTTACCGCTGCCACAACTCCTCGGGGCGCGCGGAAGGTGGGTTGGCCGTTGATCGGCGTGGCGCGTTACTGCAGGGTGGGGATGGTGGTGTGATTGTCATTCCGGGCCAGCCGGATGCGAGTCGATTATTGGCCATCCTGCGGCATGAGATTGACGGCCTGAAGATGCCCCTGGAAGCCGGCAAGCTCGATCGGAAAGTGGTCGCCGATTTCGAACAATGGATTGCCATGGGGGCTCCGGATCCGCGCGATCACGCGCCCTCGGCGTCCGAACTGGCGGCTGCGACCGCCTGGGACACGATCTTTCAGAAGCGGAAGCAATGGTGGAGTTTTCAACCCGTCGTAAAGTCAGCCATCCCGGAAGTGCAAAATCAAACCTGGTCACCGCATCCTGTCGACCGGTTTCTGCTGGCGGCCATGGAGCAGCGGGGCTTGACTCCAGCAGCACCGGCGGATCGCCGTGCGGTGTTACGTCGCCTCACTTACGTGTTGACCGGACTGCCTCCGAGCCCCGCTGCGGTTGACGCGTTCTTAGCGGACAAATCATCCGCCGCCTATCTGACGGTCGTCGGTCGGTTGTTGGATTCCCCCAGGTTTGGTGAACGCTTTGCACGGCACTGGATGGATCTGGTGCGTTATTGCGAGTCACATGGGAGTCAGGGCGACCCCGTGCTGCACAACGCGTATCGATATCGCGACTATTTGATTCGCGCCTTTAACGCCGATTTGCCGTACGACCAATTGGTACGTGAACATCTGGCAGGCGATCTGTTGGCGACACCCCGCTGGAATATAGAGGAGCAGTTTTGTGAATCCGCCATCGGGCCCGCCCATTTACGGATGGTCGAGCTGGGTTATTTACCGAAGGATGCACTCGAAGATCAGGTCAAAGTGGTGGATAACCAGATCGACGTCTATTCGAAAGCGTTTCTGGGTCTGACCGTTTCGTGTGCACGTTGTCACAACCACAAGTTTGACCCGATCAGTCAGGAAGACTTTTACGCACTGTATGGAATCTTTGTGAGTTGTCGTCCGGGTCAGATCGTGATCGATACTCCGGATTTACGCGCCAAGAACCGGGCGGAAATGACGATCCTCAAACAGACGATTCGCGACGGACTGGCGACAGCCTGGCTGGAGTCGACGGCAACCATCGGGTCTCGTTTGTCAGAGGGGATGCGACATGCCGTCGAGGAGATGCGGCGTGCGGCAGAGGTTGAGAAGTTAGGATCACGCTTCGCTCATAACCAGGACAGACTGACCGCCATCGAAGTACCGGCACGCGCAGTCGCTCTGCGAAGGCGGAGCGGTGCGGGACGCGACATCGGTAGTGGATCACTACCGGTTCCCTATGCCAGATGGAGCTTCGATCGTGACGGGCGCGACAGTGTCGGTACGCACCACGGCCAATTATTGGATGGTGCTGTGGTTCGCAACGGACGATTGATTCTTGACGGTATCGCTGCCAGTATGCGGACGGGTCCACTGGACCGTGACCTCAAGGAGAAGACCCTGGAAGCCTGGGTCGCGCTTGCAAAACTCAATCAGGGCGGCGTCGGTGTCGTGGGCATCGATACGCCCAACGGCCAATTTTTCGATTCGATTGTCTACGGGGAAATCAATCCCCGGCATTGGATGGCAGGTAGTGAGGGCTACCGTCGTACACAGGATCCGGGTGGCCCAGAGGAGACGGCGCAGCCCGATGAGTTGATTCATCTGGTAATTGTCTACGCCAAGGACAACTCGATCACCGTGTATCGTAACGGCGAACGTTACGGTACGACCTACCAGAAGGGGGCGCTGCGTCCGTTCTTGAAAGGTCAAGCGCGGTTCCTGTTTGGCTATCGCGTAACGGGCGCCAAGCCGCCACTTGCGGGTGAGGTGGAGGAGGCCCGCGTCTATACGCGAGCACTCACACCGGATCAGGTGGTTGCTTCGTACCGAGGCGGTCCGGACGGGATCTCGGCCGCAGAAATTGCGTCAGTGCTTGATACCAAACAGCGCGCGATCTTTTTGACGTTGCGCGCAGAAGAAAATCATTTGCGCGAACAACTAAAGGCCCTCGGACCGCCGACCGAAGATCCCTGGGCCGTGGCATTTAGTGACGCGCGCACCAACACCGCGAACCCTTTGCATCTCTGGTCGGTGTTGCTGCGTGAGGGTCCTCCTGAATCGGTCGCCGACTGGCGCCTGCAATGGAACAAGTTGGCGCGGTTCTGGAGCGAGGAACTGCAATCGCGGCGAGCTTTTAACCGATCCCAATTCAAACCTTTGTGGGATTTGCGATCGGCACAGAATCGCGAATGGTTTCGTTTTGGACCGGGGTTGGCGGATGCAGAAGTACTCGAACCGCGGAACGGTGCATTCAGCCTTGAGCTGGAGGGCGATGACATCCTGCAAGGTATACAGCTGGCAGGAATATTTTCGCACGACATCAGCAGTCGCCACACCAGTGTGCTCACTTCCCCGCGGTTCGTTATTGAGAGCAATGCCATCTATGCACGAGCGCTGGGGCAGAATAGCCAGGTACGGGTCATGATCGAAAATTACCCGGATCCCTTCGGAGGCGGTGGCACGATCGTTCCTGGAACGCGCCTGAAAACGGATGAATTCGAGTGGTTTCGGTTCGACACCACGTTTCGCAAAGGGGCACATGCCTATCTTGAGTTCACCAATAATGCGCGCGGGCGCGCGTTTTTCGGTGGGGAGCAATTTCTCACCAGTAATCACGGTCAAATGCCGCGTGAGACGGTCGTGCCGATTGCGGATTTGCTTCAGGGAGAGGCGCCCACATCGCCAGATGCACTAGCGGCGCACTATGCAGCCCGTTTGCGGTTGGCAATTGACGCCTGGCGAACCGAGGCCGGCAGTGAAGAGGAAACCGCTTTGCTTGATTTCTTCTTGCGCCGTGATTTGCTGCCCACCACGGTTGCTGATTTGCCGCAGTTGCGCGAGTTGGTCGAGCGGTATCGGCAACTCGAGCACGAAATTCCTGTGCCCCGGCAGGTGCCCGGTGTCCTGGAGACAAGGGGGTTCGACCAGCCGCTGTTCAAGCGTGGGCACCACAGGCGTCCCCAAGGAAAGGTGCCCCGTCGAGGATTGTCCGTGTTGGGGAGCGCGCCGTTGCAGACGAGTTCGAGTGGGCGGTTAGAGTTGGCGGAGCAAACGGCGTCGGCCACCAACCCACTCACGGCGCGCGTGATGGTGAATCGTCTGTGGCAGTACGTGTTTGGTCGAGGAATTGTTGGCACTGTTGACAACTTCGGCCATCTGGGTGAGCTGCCGACGCATCCGGAGTTATTGGATCACCTCGCGGCACGTTTTGTCGAACAGGGTTGGTCAGTGAAAGAGATGCTGAAATACCTGGTAACTTCGCATGCATTTCGGCAATCAGCGTTACCCAGCGAACTGGCCATGCGCACAGATCCGACCAATGCGTTTCTATCGCATGCATCTGTACGAAGACTCGATGCGGATGCGATCCGTGATGGTTTGCTGGCGACGACAGGGCAGCTTGATCTGAAGATGTTTGGTCCGGGGGTCCATGTTTACTATACAGACAAGACAGACGGTGGCGGGCCGAAGGGACCGCTCGACGGAAACGGGCGTCGTAGTGTTTATCTACGGGTCCGACGCAACACACATAGCCGTTTTCTCGAGACGTTCGATGCGCCCAAGCCCGCCACGACGCGCGGCACACGCGACATCACGAATGTGCCGGCGCAAGCGCTGACGATGCTCAACGATCCTTTTGTGATTGAGCAGGCCAAGAAATGGGCCGTCGCCTTGATCGCGGATGGCGCCACGACCGAACAGCGCGTCCGACACATGTTTCAGGTCGCTCTCAGTCGCGAACCAACCACCGTCGAATTCTCGCTGGCACTTGAATACCTGACCGAACTGGCCGCCGAACACGGTGTCGCTACCAACGACATTCCAGGCAATGCTCTTGTCTGGCAGGATTTGGCGCAGTCGCTCTTTTGTCTCAAGGAATTTATCTATGTCCGCTAAGAAGTCAGGCCACATCGCTACGACGACGCGCCGCAACATGCTCGCGCATAGCTCCGTCGGATTCGGTCTGACAGCACTGACGGGATTCTTGTCAACGCATCGTTCCGGCCTGGTCGCGGCTGAGAAAGCAAATCGGAATCATCCGAGCCGCACGCAGCCCCAGCGTGCGAAGCGTGTCATCTTTTGTTTTATGTCGGGTGGAGTCTCGGCGATCGATACGTTTGATCCCAAGCCGCGTGTGACGCTGGATCACGGCAAGCCGACACCCGCATTGGGAAGGCCCGGCGTATTCTCTGCGCAGGGGAAACTAATGGCCAGCCCGTGGAAGTTTCGCCGGCGCGGTGAGAGTGGGCTACCGGTCAGCGATCTGTTCCCGCACATTGGCTCGTGCGCTGACGATCTGGGTGTCATTCGCTCGCTGACGAGCACGGCCAGCGAGCATGCGCAGGCGAATTATTTCGTGCACACGGGGTTTTCGTTGGCGGGACATCCAAGTGCGGGCGCGTGGACCACTTATGGGCTCGGCAGTGAGTGTGAGGACATGCCCGGTTTTGTGGTGCTCGCCAGTGGCGGGCCGCCACTGGGAGGTGTGAACATTTACGGCAGTGGGTATCTTCCAGGCCGTTATCAGGCGTCGTTGATTGATCCCTCCCAGGCGGAACCACTAGCGAATGTTGTGCCGCGCGAAACCAGTCGGCGGCAACGCCTGCGGATGCGCTTTATAGAGCAACTTGATCGTCAACAGCTGCGGGCAATGCGCGGTGAAGAACAAATCGAGTCGGCGATTCGAAATTATGAGATCGCCTACCGGATGCAATCCGCGGTACCCGAGTTCTTGGATATTAGCGACGAATCCAAGGCAACTCGTTCGCTCTACGGGCTTGATTCCCCGGTAAAGGAAACCGCCGAGTACGGACGCCAATGTCTGTTGGCTCGGCGCCTGGCAGAGCGGGGTGTGCGTTTCATTGAGCTGACCTGTTTGCCGCGTCCGGGGGAGATCGGCCAGAGTGGTAACCCTTGGGACCAGCACCGCAAGCTGAAAAGTGGCCATACTGATATGGCTCAGCAAGTCGATCAACCGATCGCCGGACTGATCCGTGACCTCAAGCAACGTGGCCTGTTCGATGAAACGCTCATTGTCTGGGCTGGCGAGTTCGGGCGGACACCGTATGCAGAAGGTCCCGATGGTCGTGACCACAATCCCTACGGCTTTAGTGTGTGGCTGGCGGGTGGCGGTATCAAAGGTGGGACGACGTATGGGGCGACTGATGAGATCGGTTTGCATGCTGTGGAAAATAGATCGACCGTCTATGACCTTTGGGCTACTGTCCTGCATCAACTGGGCGTGGATCATGAGGCCCTCACGTATCGCTCTGGAGGCCGGGATTTCCGGCTGACTGATGTACACGGTCGTGTCCTGCATGACATTCTTGCCTGACGACCATCGGCCGAGATTCCTGCCCAGGGGCGGTGTCGAAGTGATCGAGTGGCGTACGGTGGTTACTCAGTAACTTGTGGGCTGCGGTATACTGATGCGATTGGAGACCAACCGGAGGACGGTCACCGGAACGTGCCGCCTCGCGTTGTTTACCAGAGGTGCCAGTCGCAGTCTCTGATCGGTGGCATGGCAACCAGCGGGTTGGAAGGCGACGGTGGTTTGTCATGAAAGCTTTGTCACAGAACAGGTAATAGATGAGGTCCTGTTGCGATGTGGGGCAGAACGATGCACTGGATAGTCCTGACAGCGGGTATGTTTGCGTTCCTGAGCGCACCGCTGGCCGAGGATGTGATCGACATCGGCTCGCGGCTTGAGCCATTGATCGATGCGCATCTGCTTGCCAGGAAAACCGGGTCTTTGAGACTGCGGCTCCACCGTCCAGTTCGGCAAGCAGACGGGATTACCCTGGACAAGCCCTGGGAGGGAAACAACAGCGCCTACGCGACGGTGTTGCAACACCAGGGCCAGTTCTTTTTCTATTACCGTGGCACCGCGCTGGTCCTGGATGGCAAAGTGCGGCATGAACACCTGGCCACAACCTGCGTGATGACGAGTCGTGACGGAGTGCAATGGAAACGCCCGGATCTCGGCTTCGTACAACGCGATGGATGGGAAAAGAACAATATCATTCTGACATTTGACCCGGCCTGCAAAATCGATTTCTCACAAGGCCAGACACTCCAGGACGGGCACGATCTCCTCAGCGGGAAAAGAGTTCCCTTTACGGGGGCCTCGCACAACTTCACCCCGCTGATTGACACGAATCCCCAGTGCAAACCGCAGGAAAAATTCAAAGCCTTGGGTGGGCACGATTATCGCACGCTCTACGCGTTCACCTCTCCAGATGGTTTGCACTGGACGTTGATGCAAAACGATCCCGTGATTGTGGACGGGATGATGGACTCGCAGAATCTCGCTTTCTGGGATCCCATTCAAGAAAAGTACTTTGCGTATTACCGGGACTTCAAGAACAAGAAGGGTGACACACGCAAATACGCGAAACACGAGTTCTCCCTGCGTGACCGCGATGTACGTGTGGCGACTTCCACCGATTTTGTCAATTGGACGAAAGGGGACTGGGTTGACTGGCGTCCCGATCGGGTGACACAACTCTACACAACGCAAACACAGTTGTATCCAGGCGCGGAGCATCTGCGGATTGGGTTTCCCCTTCGCTACGTTCCCGGTCGCGGCCGCTTTTCCCAGCTGAATGAACGCATTGGAGCGTCCTCAACGTATTACGCGTCCGTCTATACGGATACCGGTTTCACCAGCAGTCGCGATGGCCACAGATTCCACATCTGGCCGGAGGCACTGCTGCGGCCGGGAGCGACAAGTGAACAGTGGTTCTACGGATTTGGTAGTACGGCGCTCAATCTTTTCGAGTCACCCTCGCGCCTGCCAGGTGGTGACATGGAATGGTCGTTTTACGTGCAGGATCACGGTGCCTGGTTTGGGCAGGGCGTGACGTATCAACGCTACGCTCTGCGCCAGGATGGTTTTGTTTCGGCATCGGCCTCGCTTGCTGGCGGTTCCTTTACCACCAGGCCACTGCGGTTTTCCGGGGACCACCTGCTGTTGAATTACTCCACATCGGCACTTGGCGCGATCCGCGTCGAGGTGCAGGAAACGACCGGAAAACCGATTCCCGGTTTTTCCCTGGACGATTGCGTTGAACTGTTTGGCAATTCCTTGAAACGTGCGGTGATCTGGAAGCAGGGTGCGGACATCAGTGCTCTCGCTGGCAAGCCGATTCGCTTGCGTTTTGAACTCAAGGATGCGGATCTCTTTTCACTGCGTTTTGCGGCGCGTCGCTGAGTCGCTCAGCATAAGCGGCACATCCTTTCGCCGGCCCTGGCGTGCGTGCGCTGATTCTCCTGTGGTGATGCAGGCGGCGAGTCGCATCTGGCGCTGGATACCTGCGTGTGTTGGATCGCGGTTGATGGAATCGCGTGGGATAACTACCCTCTGATTTCACAGAGCCAGTAGTAGCAACAGAACCGACGGAGTTGGTGCGGATACGATATGACGGGCCATGGACTCCTCGTACAAAAGAAACCCGAATCAAAGTTCGATCACCTGGTCTCCGCCTGGACACACGCCAGTGTGCGCCGCAACCTTACACGGGCCAAGTGCGTTCTCACACGCCGCCCAACCTCAGGCACGTATCTGCTGTGTCGGCCGCGAGGAGGCCTTAACGATACACTTTGTCGAATTGCAAAATGTATCCGTTATGCAACGCAGCACCAGCGCAAGCTGATCATTGACACCGAAAGATCGGGACTGAAAGCTTGTTTTTCAGAGTATTTTTGTCTGGCTGAACCCAGTTCTGCGATGGTGTTGCAGCTGGACCAGCAGATGCGTCAGACCCTGGCCGGGATGGAGACGGTTTATCCCCCGTGCCTGGAAAAACGTGGCCTGGATTATGAAGCAACGTTTCTGCAGTCCAAACAGCGCGTTGTGCTGGAAAGTACTGACTTGCCGCTTGCTTTTAACTTCAGGTCCAGATACGACAGTCGGCTGCTCGTTTACGAGCAAAGTGGTGGCGGCCGGGCATCGCTTCGTGCTTTGCCCTATTTGCGGTTCCAACCGCGCATCACGCATGCCATCCAGACACGCCTGGCAGCACTGCCAGATAGCTACGTCGCTGTCCATGTAAGGCACACGGATATGCGGTTAGATTACCGTGCCATGTTCACTGCAATGCGGGCGCTGGTAGAGGGTCAAGATCTGGTGGTGTGTACTGATTCCCTGGAAGTATTCGAATACGCGGAGAGTTATTTTCCGAACACGCGTGTGTTTTGTTTAGCACAACTGGATCCAGGAAATTTACCCTTGCATGATCGTCCTGGATTCACCAGTCGGGAAAGCAACATTGATTCACTGACCGATCTGGTGGCACTGGCAAGTGCCGAGGTGTTGGTCACCGGTTGCAACTGGCGCAAGCGGCATTACTCAGGGTTCTCGTATCTTGCAGCTTCCCTGCACCGTCGGCCGGGCTTACTCCAGTCCCTGTTGTTGACGTGAACGGAAATGATGTCAATGGAATGGTGTGGCGGAGCTACGAGCGCTCCCGTTGCTGACTGAATTGTGTTACGTTGCCACCGGCACGTCGACATTTCCCCAGGTAGGGCCATGCAACAATTACTCTTCTGCCTGCTGCTCTTGGTGACTGTGGTATCCGGTACGACTGCTGCCGGAAAAAGAACTGCAACAGACCCGCAACGCCGAGGTGCAAGCCGTGGCGCCGCGGCGACACCCGCCGGTCCCGTGTCGCGGCGGCCCAACATCTTGTTTTGTATCTCCGATGATCAGAGTTACGCGCACACCGGTGCCAACGGTGAAGTGCAGGTCAAGACGCCCGCGTTTGATCGCATCGCTCGTGAGGGAATTCGTTTTAGCAGGGCGTTTTGCGATGCGCCGACCTGTGGACCTTCTCGGAGTGCCATCTTGACCGGGCAACCGATCTGGCGATTGGAGGAAGCGGGAAATATTCACAGTACCTTGCCTGCCAGGTTTGCGACCTATACCGAGTGCCTGCAGGCTGCGGGTTACAACGTCGGTTTTACGGGCAAGGGCTGGAGTCCGGGACGACTTCAGCCGGGCGGGCGCACACTGAATCCGGCCGGCAAAGAATTCAATCGGAGAAGATTGCAGCCAGAATTCCGGAGCATGGCGAACAAGGACTACGCGGGTAACTTTGATGACTTCCTGGCCCAAGTTCCAGCTGATGCCCCTTTTTGTTTTTGGCTGGGAACGCATGAACCGCACCGTGGATACGACCAGGGCGCGGGGCGCCGGACAGGAAAAGATCCTGCCAGGGTCACAGTGCCGCCGATTTTTCCCGACCATGAGCGTGTTAGAAATGACATGCTCGACTATTTCGTGGAAATCGAGCATTTCGACAAGATGGTTGCCCACGCCATCCGCTCTCTGGAAAAAGCCGGGCAACTGGAGCACACGATTGTCGTGGTAACCAGTGACCACGGCATGCCTTTCCCGCGCGCCAAAGCCAGCCTTTACGATGCGGGGACGCATGTGCCGCTGGCTATTCGTTGGCCTGCAGGGATTGCCGCTCCCGGACGCGTTTACGATGGCCTGGTCAACCTCAGCGCGCTAGCGCCGACTTTTCTGGACGCCGCCGGTGTCGAGATACCGGGAATGATGACAGCTGGCAGTCTCGTGGACGTCTTCGCCAACCAGTCGACCGTAAAACGCCGTCGTGCGTACATTGCTATGGAACGACATGACGGTTGCCGCCAGGGGGGTAAAGGTTACCCCTGTCGCGCGGTGCGCACACGCGATTATCTCTACATCAGGAATTACGCACCCGATCGTTGGCCCGCGGGCCACCCGGATCGTGCGTTTTGCGCTCGGGACATTCCTTTTGGCGAAGTCGACTCTTCACCGACCAAACAATTGTTGATGGAGAATAAGGACCAGAGTGATTTTCGGCGGTTTTACGACCTGGCGTTTGCCAAGCGTCCTGCCGAGGAACTCTATGCTCTTGCGGAAGACCCTGGACAACTAGTGAACCTGGCTGGCAATCGTCAGTTTGACCGGGTACAGCAACAGCTGGCGGCGCAACTCCAAAAATACCTCGTCCAGACCAGAGATCCGCGGGCCCTCGGCCAGGATGCGCCCTGGGACTACTATCCCTACTACGGTCTGCGGCGGAATCCAGACTGGCGCGTGGACCCCAAACCGTCGCCCTGAGATTGCACAGTGATCGAGTACGGCGAGATTGAGTACGGCGATCGACGCACTAGCATCTGTGTGGGCGAGTTACCTGAGAAATTGGCCTGCCACGTGGGTGCCGCGGGCTCATGCTTGCTCCCGTCAGTGGCGCGTGATTACCCGAGCAGCTCGTAGATCGGATCGGCGTGGTAGATGTGATGCGGACGATCGACGTCGTCTTTCCAGACCGCGGTGTGCGGGATACCCAACGCATGATAAAGCGTGGCCGCCATGTTTTCTGGCGTCTTGGGATCGGCAGCCGGATAACCGCCAATCGCGTCCGATGCGCCTACCACCGTTCCGCCGCGAATACCACCGCCGGCGAAAAACACACTTTGTACAGCGCCCCAGTGCCCGCGTCCTGGGGCCGGGAACGATTCGGCGCTGTGTTCCAGCTTGGGTGTACGCCCGAATTCTCCAGCCATCACGATCATTGTGCTATCGAACAGGCCACTCGATTTCAAATCGTCTAACAGGGCGCTGAGGGCTCGGTCTGTCGGTGGGAAGAGCCGTTCTTTGAAGCGGAAAAATGAATTTCCATGGGTGTCCCACGTTTCGTTGTTGCCCAGGTTGACTTGGATCAGGGGGACGCCGGCTGCCGCGAGTCGATACGCCATCAGCATGGACCAACCGAAACTATTCGCTCCGTAACGTTCCTGAATCCGCGGCGCGGCATTCGTCACGTCGAACGCGTCACGGACGCGGGGATTAGCCAGCATCGAAATCGCATTCTGACGCTCGCGGTCATATGACTGTACCCGGGCTGCTTCTTCCATCCGGCGTCGCTGATCGTCGAGCGTTGCCAACAGGCCCAACCGGCTCTGGAACCGGTCCCTTGTCAGCCCGGCCGCAAATTGCAGATTCGGTGCTTGATAAATCCGGTTGTCTGCCTGTTCGGGTGGTTTCTTGGTGACATTGGGAAACGTGTACTGGGGATAGGCCCCGCGCCAGAACGGATCGCCGTAGGGTGAAGCTTCGATGAAGAACGGATCGCGACGCGATCCCATCTGGCCACCATAGGCACCGGGAATCACACCGCCGGACCAGTGGACCAGCCGCTCGGGCAGGACGATCGCAGGTGGGAGGTTATTCCTGGGAACCGCAACGGCATCCCCTGCGACCGACATAATCGAGGGCCAATCCGTTGCCCGCGGCT